>JAPLCN010000128.1 GCA_026392215.1 Actinomycetota bacterium
CCAGTATTGACCAGGAGGCTGCAGCGTTCGGAGCTGCTGCAATCGGGGCAGTAGGTACAGGGATATGGAAAGATTTTTCTATTGTTGATGAAATTGTAAAACAGGTGGATGTTTCAAAACCTGATAAGCAAAACGTAAGAGTATATAAAGAGATTCTTCACAAGTTTAAATACGCGATGGACAAAGTCGGAGAAATAAATGAATTCTTTCTAAAAAAGTAGGATTGTTAACACGGTGGAGGAGATTTTTCTGCAATCAATGATTTCATAAGGACAATCGTAATACTTTTAAATAAAGACGATATTGAAGTAAAGGGAGTAAAGAAACAGCTATCTCGGGCTTATGGAAGGAGAAACTCCGGAGCTCCTTAAGAAAATGATGTCCTTATTATCTATTCTGCAATATTTTCCATAGACTCAGTACTCTGAGGATATATTCTGGCTCCACAGCATACATTAAAGCCGCAAATGTCGCCATGATGATATTAACTCTATTGTCCTATCTGTAATTAGTTCTTTTTTCTTTACCATGAGGAATATCTTATGTCTAAATAGTGGCTTAAGCTCTTCTGCATTTATATATTTAATAAAAAAAGTTAAAAAATATTAAGAAAAATAAAATTAAAAATTGTAAAAAAAAATATGTGCTCTAAAATAATGTATAAAATCATATAGAGAAAGGCTAAAATTTTGGAATTTGATATACTGGATAATGAAAAATATATTTACTCTCACAGCTCCAAAGAACTTATTGATATTTTGTATGAATTTCCAAAACAGTTCAAAAAAGCCGAAAAGATATTTTCAAGCTATAATATTGAGTTAAAATCTGATTATAAAAATATTCTTATTTTAGGTGTAGGAAACCCTTCCAATAGTGCTTTCAGACTTATTAAAGCAGCAAAGGAAAATAAACTTAAGGTTCCTGTTTCCATTTGCTCTTCAAAAATCATACCTTTCTGGGTAAGTAAAAAAACACTTGTGATAGCTGTTTCGCACAGTGGAGAAACTCATGAAGTATTACAAGCAATTGAAGCCGTCCTTGAGAAGGGCATCGATTTAATTGCAATAACAACCGGTGGCAAATTAAAAGAAACTTATAAAGATAACAAAAAAGTGCAGATTATAGAATATTCTGAACTGCTTCTTCCCCGAATGGCAATAGGATACTCATATGTAATGTTAGTGGGAATTCTCTCAAAGGCGAGTCTGCTTGAAGTATCAGGGATTAAGAAAGATGATCTTTTGGGTTTGAAGTGGAATGACATTGAAAAGGTGTTGTTCGAATTTACAAGGGAGCTTATGCCTGAAATAAATATGAATAATAACATTGCTAAAAAAGTTGCAATTAATCTTTATAAAAACATTCCGATAATTTACGGCTGCAGTGGAGTCACTGGGCTCATTAGCTATAAATTTAAAACTGAATTATGTGCAACTTCAAAAATTTTTGCTCATTTCAATACTATTCCTGAAATAGACCATGATGAAATTGAAGCTTGGGAAATGAACCATGAATTTAGAAGTATGTTCATGGTGCTGCTTTTAAAAGACATCCATGCCGGAAAAGAAATACTGAAAATGCTTGAAATACTTAAAGGAATTTTTATTGAAAAAGGTGTTAAATTCGAAGAGATAATATTTGATGACCCAAATGACATAGTCAAAGCATTCAAAGGCATTTTTCTTGCAAGCTGGGTCAGCCTTTATCTTGCTGTTCTTAATAATGTAAATCCTGTTTCAATTCACCTTGTAGATATAATAAAAAAACGAATGGGAGAATTATAGAAAGTTATAATAACTGCGCATCCGGCAGAATGCCAATCCTGCAAGCTGCATGGCTTTTATAACATTTCCTTTTTTAAGTTCCAGGTACACTTTAATTGTCTTTAGTTTAGGGTCTTTTTTATTATGCTTCAAAATCACTTGCAGAGGGTGGTTTGCCGCACGAATATTTTCCCTCCGGGCAAAGTGTTCTAAGGCAGTTGGGACCTGCATTTTCAAAAATAACAGGTGCGACTTTTTTTACATCTTTAAGCATTAATGTTGCAAGTTCTCTTATTTCAGCTTGTGCCCTTTTACAGCATCTTACTGTAAAAAAATGTAAAAGTTCTCTGGCATTCATCGTAACAATCATTTTTGTTTCACTTGAATTTGGCAATATATATCTTGCATCTTCAGCATCTATTCCGCTATTTATCATTTCTTCATAAAATTTATGTATATCAGAAATAAAACTTTTGTATTTCTCATCAATTTCTTTATTTTGCTTGATTGAATCTGGAACTATATATTCATAATTTTCTTTAAACTTGACATATCTTTGGGATTGCTGGTTAAAAGAAGCAATCCTATGCCTTACAAGCTGGTGGCTCAACACCCTTGAGATTCCTTCAATGCCAAAAGTAAAGCAAACATGTTCAGTAGTACTTAAATGTCCGCTTTTTATTACAAATTTAACCAATTTTCGGGCAGCTTCCATGTTAAGCTGTTCGTCAAGATCCTCAACACCAACAGGTGAATAACACAGCCTGGCAGCAATTGCAACAAGTTTCTCCGGCTCAGGAGTATGTCTTATCAATTTAACTTTCATTATTTTTTAAATCCTTTAATATTTTAAAATTAAATCCAATAATACCATATTTTAATTAGTTCAGTTTTAATTTTTAAATTATTAAAAAACAGTCTGCTGATATCTTTTTGAGGTTTATGCTAATTTTTATATTGCCTGTATTCAGTTTTTACCAGGAATCATTTTTTCAATTTCTTTTAAATTGCCACCAGACTTATAAAAAATTTTTAAAAACTTTTCCACGATATTACTATCAAACTGTGCACCTGCCCTATTTTTAATTCGCTGACTGCTTCCTCAACGCTTAGAGCCTTTCTATATGGCCTGTCATTTGTCATTGCATCAAAAGCATCAACAACTGCAATTATTCTTGCAATTAGCGGAATATCTTCCCCCTTTAACTGCAATGGATAACCTTTGCTGTCCCATTTTTCCTGATGGGTTAAAATGCTTTTTGCAATTGAATTAAGTTCAGAAGTTGACTTGGCAATTTTATAACCAATTTCCGAATGCTTTTTCATTATTTCATATTCTTCATCAGTCAGTTTGCCAGGCTTTAACACTATATTGTCTGATATTGAAATTTTACCTATGTCATGAAGATCTGAAAGCAAATTTAATTCATCAATTTTTTCTGAGTCAAGCCCAAGTTCTTTTCCGATAAGACTTGAATAGATTCTCATCCTGTGTGTATGTTCGTGGGTTTCATAATTTCTTTCCTCAAGTGCTGTACTTAACGAAGTTATTATATTGCTGTGCGCACTTTATTTATTTCCATTAAAAAATAATTTCCGGTGCTTACTAATGCCATTTCTTTCCAGAAAAGGTGGTGCTTTCCATTTGTAAATACAAAAATTAAGGCTATAAAAGGAACTACAAGAAGAGCGTAGTTTAATTTAATATTTAACCAGTTTTGATATCCAGAAAAGTAAAGAGTTAATATAAATAAAGTTATTGGAACTATCACAATGCCTATATATTGTAATTTGCTCCAGAGAATTTTATATTGCAGGCTTCTGCTTGATAATTCAAGAATATAAAATATAAGCCAATACGCACAGCCTGAAAAAAGAAGGTGTGGTGAAAACGTCATATAGCTTTTCTTGCTTTTTTCTAAGTTTAAGCATAATATATAAATATAAAAAATATTACTTAGTATTACTGAAAGAGACTTAAGATGGCCAGAGCTACAAAAATTCTCAACGTTTCGCTGGACCCCGAGCTTTACGAACAAATTGTAGAAACAGCAAAGCAGGAATGCAGGACAAAAAGTGATTTAATAAGAGAAGCATTCAGGACTTATACTGCAAACAAAGAATGGAGCCTTATCAGAAAGTGGGGAAGCGAATCAGCCCAAAGCCTTAAAATTAAAGATGAAAATGATATAGATAATATTTTGCATGACAGATGATCTTTAAAAAAGATACTTCTCTAAAATAATCCGTTAAAGAATAAAAAACATTTGAAAATTACTCTTGATGGCAACATTTATATATCTGCTGCTATACTAGGCAGAGTCTGCGAAGAAGTCTTAAATATTTGCAGATTAAGTACAGACTTAATTACTGTATTCTCAAGCATCGAAATAATAAGTGAAATAAAAAATAAATTAAAAAATAAGTTTAATTGGGAAGATTATAAAGTCAGCTTATTTGAAAAGTACTTACTGGATTTTGTAAAGCTTGTTTACCCTGACAAAAAAATAAAGCTTATAAAAGAAGACCCTGATGATGACAAGATCATTGAATGCGCTATTTATTCAGGTAGTAATTTTATTATTTCAGGTGATAAGCATTTATTAAAACTTATAAAATATAAAGAAATAAAAATTATTCCACCTTCAGAATTTCTAATGACTTTATCTGATTATTATTAATTGACTATCCGCTAATAAACAGCATCTTAATTTTATTATAATTAAAATCTTTGCCACTGCCATATAGTTGTCAGGTATCTGATATGAACCCCAAAAGTCAGACACAAAGTTACCAAAAGTCAGGCACATATATTATTTTAACATCAGGCTATTTTTTCGTCTTTCACGCCTAATTTTTCAAAATATTGTTTTTTGATGCTAAAGATTTTGTAACCCATTTAAATATGAAAGTTGTACTAATGGATGGGGAACAACTTGCTCAATTAATGATGGATTACGATATAGGAGTTACAAAAATAGACACATATGAAATTAAAAGAATTGATAGCGATTATTTCATTGAAGAATAATATCAAGGTTAATTATATTTTTTTAAGAATTAACTTTTTTTAATATACATAATGACATTAAATCCACACCAAAATATTTTTTAAATTGCATTACTATCTTTGTTGATATTAATTAAGATAATATGACTTAACAAAGGATGGATGTATTTCCAAGAAAAAACTTAGAGATTTTTTATCATTAGCCTGTCAGATATATGCGGCTTATTAACATTGGTTAAAACTTAAAAATTTCTTATTTCTCTACAGAAAGCTGATTAATAATTATTTTGAAACATAATGGATTCAAAATATTAAACCAAAAGGTAGTTTTTGCTGAATTTAATGAATCAATAAAAATAATCTTATATTGCTATTATTATAGCAATATAATAGTGCTATAATAATAGATAATCTTTTTTAAAAACAAAAATAAATTTTAAAAAATAGAAAGTAGAGATAAATGAAATTTAGAAATATTGCCGAACTTCATAATTCTACTTCTGAAGTTATTAGAGAGGCAGAAGAAAACGGATATGTAGTAATAACATCTCGGGGTAAGCCAAAAGCAATAATACAAAAATTTTCTGAAGATAACTTTGAGGATTTTATAATTGAAAACAGTCCCAGGATAAGAAAATCCATAGTGGCAGCTCAAGATGATTATGTTAAAAATGGCGGTATGTCTTTAGAAAAAGTCGTTTCTGAATTAAAGTTTTAGCAAAAATAAAAAGTATTCTAATGTTACCTGAAATTAATTTTAATATTGAATTTACTAAAGCAGCTTTCAAAGACTTAAGTTCATTGGATAAAAAAGTTCAAAAAGTGTTAATCCAGGAAATAGAACACTTAAAAAATAATTTTTTATCTTTCGATTATTCAAAAATTGAAGAATCATTAAATATTAAAAAACTCAAATTATTTAAAAATATTTATAGATTAAGAATAGGAAGTTACAGAATTATTTTTAATGTCACAAAAACAGTAATTGTTATACTTAGGGTAATTGATAGAAAAGAACTTGAGAGAGTTTTAAAAAATAAGAAGTAAGTATGCTCCCATGAACATATTTCATGCTAATATTATCTTATGGAATTTAAAGTTGGAAAATCTAAGTTAATGCTTTTACAAGGTGATATAACAAAGCAGGCTACTGATGCAATTGTAAATGCTGCAAATGAATTTTTAAGTCCCGGCGGCGGTGTTTCAGGTGCTATTCACAGAGCTGCAGGAAGCAAATTATGGGATGAGTGCAAAAAGCTTGGAGGATGTAAAACCGGGGAAGCTAAAATAACAAAAGGATATAATTTACAGACCAGGCATGTTATCCATACTGTAGGACCTGTTTACAGCAATAAACCTGTTGATAAAGTTAATCTAAAGAAGAGTTACAGAAACAGCCTTGAAATTGCTAAGAAAAATAATCTTAAAAGCATATCTTTTCCTTCAATTAGCACCGGCATTTTCGGATATCCGGTAGAGGAAGCTGCAGAAATTGCAATAAAAACAATAGCCAATTTTTTAAAAGAAAATTCTGAGGTTATGCTTGTTCAGATGATTCTTTTCAGTAAAGAAGATTTCGAAATTTACAAAACAGCCGCTTCAAAATATTTTAATAAATAAGCACAAAAGATTTTTAGAAGATTTACTATTAATGTCATATAAAATTTCATATGAGCAAAAAGGTGTCCGATTGTTTTTAAGTGCAAGCAGACGAACAGATATTGTTGCAATATACTGTGACTGGTTATTTAACAGGTTAAAAGAGGGATATGTTTTAGTTAGAAATCCCCATTATTATCATCAGGTTGGTAAAATTAATCTTTCAAATAAGCTAATTGACTGTATTATTTTTTGGACAAAAAATCCTGAAAAAATCTATAACAGATTGGAAGAGCTTAAGGACTATAACTATTACTTTCAAATTACAATAAATAATTATGGAAAAGAATTTGAACCCGTTATTCCATCAATAGATAAAATTATTAATCTGGTTGAAAAATTATCATCAAAAGTTGGCCCCAAGAGAATAGTCTGGAGATATGACCCCATAGTCTTAACAAAAGAATTCGATTTGAAATTTCATATCCAAAATTTTGAAGTTTTAGCTTCCAAATTAAAAAATAATATTAATAAATGTGTATTTTCCTTTTTAGATGTTTATTTGCAAACAGAAGAAAATCTAAAAAAATACGGGCTTATTATAATTGATGAATTGAAGATGAAAGAAATTGCAAAAAAATTGTCAGAAGTTGCACAGAAATACAATATAAGGTTGGAGACATGCTGTGAAAAAATTGATTTATCAGATTTTAGCATAAGTCATGGAAAATGTATTGATGATAAATTAATATCAGATATTATCGGAATTGATTTGAATATTTCCAAAGATAAATTTCAGAGAAAATATTGTGGGTGTGCAGAAAGTATTGATATTGGAACCTATAATACTTGCAGCAATGTTTGTCTGTACTGTTATGCAAATTACAATAAGGGAATTCTAAGAAATAATTTAAACAATCATAATCCAAAATCTCCTCTACTGATTGGCGATATCGAAACAGATGATAAAATATCTGAAAGAAAAATGAAATCTTATTTAAACTTAAAGCAAGTTGAATTTAAGGAGCAAAAATGTTTTTAGATCCAGACGATAATAAATCATATATTGAAAAATCAGGAAGTGCTTTCAGAATTACTCAAACAATTGAAGCTTTAGAGAGTAGTAGCGCAGCTAATAAAACCATTATAGTGCCTAAAAAGGATGTAAGAATCATAAAGCAGGTTTTATTAAATAAAAATTTAAATGGGAGTATAAAAATAAAATCTGCATGATATGGAAAAATTAGAAAGTTATTTAAGTAAAAAATATAAAGAAATAAAATTAAGGGGAAGAAAAACAGTACAGGTAATAGAATCAGTCTGTAAAGGTTGCGAATTGTGTGAGGCAACCTGTCCGATGGATGCTATAAGTTTTAATGGTTTTACAGATGAAATGATATTGGAAGAATTTAAACTTTTTCTGTGAAATAAAAAGTTTAACAAAAATAACAACATGTCTTAAAACATACTATGGCACATAGTTATTTTTGTTACAAAGTTGTTTCAAATTTTTATTGACATTATTAATAAAAATTGATATTTTGATAAAGAATTTTATTAGGAAATACTTTTTTTTGATATCTATATGAAATTAGAAATTTTTAATAAAAACTTCAAAAATATGTTTATTGTAATTTTATTAAATCAATCATCTTGAAAGGTATAATGAACGAGGATTTTATAAAGTTATTCCAATCTACAGTAGGGCAGAATATAAATTTATGTTATCAATGTAGAAAGTGCTCTGCAGGATGTCCTATAGTTTATGAGATGGATTATACACCAACACAGATAATTCAGGCAATTCGTCTTGGTATGAAGGATTTAGTATTAAAAAGCAAAACTATTTGGCTATGTACATCATGTGAGACTTGTACTACAAGGTGCCCTCAAGATATAGAAATTACAGATGTCATGGATATAGCAAGAAAGATAGCAATAAGAGAAAAAGTTGTGCTAGGAACAACGGATATACCTAACTTTTACAGATCATTTGCGCAAATCATTAAAATATTTGGTCGCATGTATGAGTTTGGAGTAATAGTATTATTTAAGATGAGGAATAAAGATTTTAAAAGGGATATAGCTTTGGGTTTAAAGTTATTGAAATATGGAAAAATGAGTTTATTACCTAACCTTGGCATGGCTTTTAAAACTTTAAAAATATTTTCAAAAGTCAAAAAAATAGAAGAAGAGAAGAGATGATATATTCATATTATCCAGGATGTACAATTCATCATTCAGGTAAAGAATATGATATGTCTTTAAAGGCTGTATGTTCAATGCTTGATATTGAATTAAAAGAGGTTAAAAACTGGATTTGCTGTGGTGCATCATCAGCACATGTGGATTCAAAACTTCTTTTTGTATCGCTATCAATAAAAAACTTAGCAGAGGCTGAAAAAGAAGATTTAAGTGAAATAGTAGTTCCCTGCACAGGTTGTTATTCAAGTTTTAAAAGATCAATTTATGAAATAGAAAGAGATTCCAATTTAAAGAATAATGTCGATGAAGTTATCGATTATCAGTTCCAGAATAAAGTAAAGGTTCTTAACCCACTTGAAATATTTAATAACGGTATAAAAGAAAAAATGAGAAATATAGTGAAAAAAGATTTATCAAAGTTAAATATAGTCTGTTACTACGGATGTGTTCTTACAAGACCACCAGAAGTTATGCAATACGATGAATGTGAATACCCTGTTAGTATGGATATGATATTAAAAGATATAGGAATCAAAACCTTGGATTGGTCATATAAAACAGAATGTTGCGGCGTATCCTTAAACTTCACAAATCCAGAAATTGTTTTAAGGTTAGCTAATAATATTTTTGAAAATGCGCGTGATGTGGGGGCAGATGCAATTGCTGTTGCCTGTCCTTTATGCCACATGAATCTTGATTCAAGACAAAGAGAAGTAAATAAGGTTTATAATAAAAATTATGATTTACCTATACTTTATTTTACTCAAGTCCTGGGATTGGGATTTGGTTATAATGCAAAGCAATTAGGTTTGAATACACATTTTGTAAATTCAGATAAGTTACTAAAAAAAATAGGAAATAAGGAGTTTTAAAATAGAAAGCAAAATCAAAAATCAAAAATTAGATATTAATAACTCCAAAATTGGCTCTGCATTAGTTGTTGGTGGAGGAATAGGGGGTATGCAGGCTGCACTTGATCTGGCAGGATCAGGTATAAAAGTGTATATTGCTGAAAGTAAACCCTGTATTGGTGGAGTTATGGCTCAACTTGATAAGACATTTCCTACAAATGATTGTTCGATGTGCATTATGGCTCCAAAATTAGTTGAAATTGGCAGACATAAAGATATTGAGATAATTACATTAGCGGATATTGAAAGTATTGATGGTATTGCAGGCAATTTTAAAGTTAAACTTAAGAAAAGATCGCGTTATATTATTGAGGAAAAATGTACTGGATGTGGTGAGTGTGCTCAAGCATGCCCAGTTGAATTACCAAATGAATTTGACGCTAGTCTTGATAGCCGTAAAGCTATCTACCGGCTATATCCCCAAGCTGTACCAAATAAGTTTGCTATTGACAAAAAAGGCCTCTCACCCTGCAGAAATGCATGTCCTGCCGGTTGTGATAACCAGGCATATATAGCTTTAATCTCGCAAGGAAAATTCAAGGAAGCTTTGGAAGTAATCAGGGAAAGAATTCCTATTCCTGCAATTTGCGGGCGTATTTGTAATGCTCCCTGTGAAGATAATTGTAACAGAAGAGAAATTGATGAAGCACTGGCTATTCGAGCACTTAAAAGATTTGCTGCAGATTATGAGATGAATAATTTGGATAAAGAAGAAAAGGAAATAGAAAAAGAAGTAGAAAAATTTAAGGCTGAAATCGAGGAACTCAACCAAAAACAAAATAAAAAGGTGGCAATAATAGGCTCTGGACCAGCCGGGCTCACAGTAGGTTATGATCTTGTAAAATTAGGTTACCAGGCAGTCATTTTTGAAGCAGCATCAGTTGCTGGTGGAATGATGAGATTGGGTATCCCTAAATTCCGACTGCCTCCCGAGATTATTGATCTTGAAGTTGAAAACATCAAAAAAGCAGGCGTTGAAATTCTTACAAATACACATATTGGTCCAGATTTAACTTTAAAAGATCTTTTCAAACAGGGATTTGAGGCAATCTTTATTGCAATTGGAACACATAAAAGTTTAACGTTGAATATTGAAGGAGAAAATCTGGATGGAGTTATTCATGGTGTTGGCTTCCTCCGAGGTGTTAGTTCAGGTAAAGAGGTTGATTTTAAGGATAAGGTAGTAGCAGTTATTGGTGGAGGTAATGTAGCATTAGATTCAGTAAGAACAGCCCTTAGGCTGGGAGCAAAAGAAGCTTTTATCATTTACCGCCGTTCAGAAAAAGAAATCCCGATGAGTAAAGAGGAACTTTTAATTGCAAAAGAAGAGGGAGTAAAAATCCACAGTCTTCTTGCTCCTACCAGGATTTTAGGGGATGTAGAAGGTAGAGTTATTGGGGTTGAGTGTATGCCAATGAAATTAGGTTTGCCTGATGAATCAGGCCGCCCCAGACCAATTCCTGATGAAACTAAAGAAAAAGTAATTATTAAAGCAGATGTAGCAATCCCTGCAATTGGTCAATTTCCCGATTTAGCCTCTTTAGGTATAGACGTTACTGAAATATCAACTACCGCGGAAAGAATGGCTCCAAGATGGCACATTCTTCCATTAGAGGGGGCAAACTTAGAAGGTGTTTCCGGTTTTACTGATTTTTTACAGGCAGTAAGTCTTGGTAAAAAAGTAAGCGTTGGGAACAAAGTGATAGTTATAGGTGGAGGGAATGTAGCTCTGGATGTAGCTCGAACCGCTTTAAGATTAGGCGGTAAAGAAGTATATACTGTCTGTTTAGAAAATAAAGGGGAAATGCCTGCCCATAAGATTGATATAAAAGAAGCGGAAGAAGAAGGTATAATGATTCTTCCTTCTTTAGGACCAAAAAGAATAATAGGTAAAAATGGACGAGTTGATAGCCTTGAAGCCATAGAGTGCACGGCTGTCTTTGACGGGGATGGCAGATTTAATCCTATGTTTAAAGAAGGAACTGAAAAAATTATTGAGGCTGATACTATTATTGTAGCAATAGGTCAAGTTGTGGATTTTTCCTTACTAAAAGCTGCAGACGGGGTTCTGCAAACAGAAAGAGGCTTAATTAAAGTTGACAAAGTCACTTTTTCTACTAATATTCCTGGTATTTTTGCTGGTGGTGATTTAGTAGGAGGACCAGGATTTGCTGTAAATGCAATAGCTGATGGCCATGAAGCAGCTATATCCATTGACAGGTATTTAAAAGGCCAGGATTTAAAAGAAGGCAGAGAAAAAAAGGAAAGAAAATTAGCTTCTGTACCTGACAGAAAGATAGAAATTAAATCCAGATTAGAAGTGCCCAGGATTCCTGCAGAAGAAAGAATTTTAGGATTTGATGAAATAGAATTAGGCTACAGTGAGGAGCAAGCTATAGCTGAAGCTAAACGCTGTCTTAATTGCGGAGGTTGTTCAGAATGCCTTGAATGTGTTGATGTTTGCAAACTTGAGGCAATAGATCATGAGATGCCTGATAAATTTATTGATTTGGATGTTGGAGCAATTATATTATCACCAGGTTACGAACTTTTTGATGCAAATAAAAAGTTAGAGCTCGGTTATGGACGCTTCCCGAATGTTATAACGGGTATTGAGTTTGAAAGAATATTATCAGCGTCAGGACCATTTTCAGGGAAAGTTTTAAGGCCGTCTGATAAATTGCATCCAAAGAAAATTGCATTTGTACAGTGTGTTGGGTCAAGAGAAGTTGGTAGGGAATATTGCTCCTCTGTTTGTTGCATGTATGCAACAAAGGAAGCGATTATTGCAAAGGAGCATGAGCATGATATTGAATGTACAGTATTTTTTATTGATATGCGTGCTTTTGGTAAAGGATTTGATGCCTATTACGAAAGAGCAAAACAACTCGGTGTAAGATATATAAGATGCAAACCGTCTTCAATAAAAGAGGTGCCAGGTACAAAAAATCTAAAGATACAGTATCAGACAGGAGATGGAGAGATAAAAAATGAAGAATTTGATTTAATTGTTTTATCAACTGGTTTTCAGCCACCAAAGGATGCTAAAGATATATCTGATAAATTTGGAATTAAATTAAATGAATATAACTTCTGTGAAACTTCTATTTTTGAACCGGTAGAATCTACTCGAGATGGCATATACGCCTGTGGACCTTTTATAGAACCAAAAGATATACCTGAGACTGTTATGGAAGCTTCGGCAGCTGCATGTAAAGTTCTGTCACTTTTAAAAGATGTAAGAGGCAGCTTAATCACACCAATGGAATACCCCCCGGAAATAGATGTTACCGGGCAGGAACCAAGAATTGGCATATTTGTATGCCATTGCGGTACAAATATTGGAGGCGTAGTTGATGTTCCTGATGTTGTTGAGTATGCAAAAACACTACCAAATGTAGTATATGCAGAAAATAATTTGTATACTTGTTCAAACGATACACAGGAGAAAATAAAGGAGAAGATAAAAGAACATAATTTAAATCGTGTAGTGGTTGCCTCTTGTTCACCAAGAACCCATGAGCCTTTATTTAGAAATACAATTAGAGAAGCAGGTCTTAACCCATATCTTTTTGAAATGGCAAATATTCGTGACCAGTGCTCCTGGGTACATATGCAGGAACATGAAAAAGCAACAAAAAAATCAAAAGACCTGGTTCGTATGGCTGTAGCAAAATCAAGATTAACTGAACCTCTAAAAAAAGGTTCAGTTGAAGTAGAAAATACTGCACTTGTAATTGGTGGTGGAATATCAGGAATGATATCTGCACTTGAAGTAGCAAAACAGGGATTTGAAGTATATTTAGTTGAGAAAGAAGAAATGCCAGGTGGAAATTTAAGAAAAATTCATTATTTATTTAATGGAGAAAATCCACAGGAGAAATTAAAATCTCTAATTACTGCTGTAAGGGAAAATAATAATATACACTTATTCACCAGTGCAAAGATTGAAAGTATTGATGGTTCAATCGGTAATTTTAAGACAAAGATATCAACTAATGGAGATATAAAAGAATTTAAGCATGGGATAGTAATTGTTGCAACTGGTGCAAAAGAGTATGAGCCAAAAGAATATCTATATGGAGAAAATGAAAGAGTAATAACTCAATTGGAACTGGAAGAAAAAATTAGTAAGTCTAATTCTTTAATTCCTAAAACTATTGTTATGATTCAATGTGTGGGTTCAAGAGATAAAGAAAGACCATATTGTTCAAGAATATGTTGTAGTGAAGCTGTAAAGAATGCTCTAAAAATAAAAGAAATTAGCCCTGATACAAATGTATATATTCTTTATAGAGATATGAGAACTTATGGATTTAAAGAAAGTTATTATACAAAAGCAAGGGGTAAAGGTGTTATTTTTATAAGATATGAAGATAATGATAAGCCTCAAGTTTCAATTAAAGGTGAACGATTAGAAGTGAATGTATGTGACCAGGTTTTGAGAATGCCCGTAGCAATTGATTGTGATTTATTGGTTTTATCAGTAGGGATAGTTGCAGATATAGAAAATAACCATACGATTGCTCAATTGCTTAAAGTACCATTAAATCAGGATAATTTCTTTTTAGAAGCACATATGAAGCTTCGTCCAATTGATTTTTCAACCGAGGGAGTATTTTTGTGCGGGTTAGCACATTCACCAAAAGCAATTGATGAAAGTATTATTCAGGCAGAAGGCGCGGCTGGAAGAGCATGTTCAATACTTTCTAAAGACAACATAGAATTGGAGGCAAATATATCTTTTGTAGTAGATGAAAATTGTGATGGATGTGCTTATTGTATAGAACCCTGCCCATATAATGCAATTACTTTGGTTGAATATATGAAAGATGGTTCAATCAAGAAGACTGTGGAAGTAAATGAATCTTTGTGCAAGGGCTGTGGAAACTGTATGGCAACTTGCCCAAAGAAGGGGGTATTTGTCAAAGGATTTAAACTTGAACAAATATCAGCACAGGTTGATGCAGCTCTTCAACCTGTTTAGATTTGAGAATTGATAATAAGGATGAATAATGAGTATTGATCAAAAAATAGATACTGAATTTGAGCCATTGATTATCGGGTTTTGTTGTAACTGGTGTGCATATGCTGGTGCAGATTTAGCTGGAATATCCCGAATGCAATATCCAACAAATGTTAGAATAATAAGAGTTATGTGTTCCGGGATGGTTCACCCAAATTTAGTGATTGATGCTTTAACTAAAGGTGCTGACGGTGTAATAATATGTGGATGCCATATAGGAGATTGTCATTATTTAGATGGAAATATAACGGCAGAAAAAAGGGCAGATGCAATTAAACTTATGCTACAGGACTTTGGGATAGAAGAAGAAAGATTCAGACTGGAATGGGTCTCTGCGTCAGAAGCATCAAGATTTGCTCAAGTTATGACAGAATTTACAGAAACAATAAAAAAATTGGGCCCAAGTCCTTTCAAATCATAGGAAGATAAAAATATGCAATTGTCAAGAATAGTTGACGGAAAAAAATTTTTGTGGGATGGCAGTACTTATAATGATGAAAAAAGTGCTTTTGAAATTTCTCAAAAGTATGAAAGCGATGGATTTGAAACAAAAGTGATAAATGAAGAAGATAAATATTTTGTTTTTAGCCGTAGAATTGTGAAAGAAATTATAGTTGAAGGTCAACCAATTTAGAAAGGGGGAAAAATATGACAGTAAAAGTTGCAGAAGAATGGTTAAATATCTGTGGTGGTTGTGAGGTAACTATTTTAGATATCGGAGAGCCATTGCTTGATTTGTTGTCTAAATTAGAATTTGTTCACATGCCTGTTCTTATGGACCATAAATATTTTGGGCAAACTGGAGAGAAAACAGAACTGGAAATCCCGGAGGCAGATGTTGGAATTATCTCAGGGGGGATAAGAAATGAAAAAGAAAAAATTGTTGCTCTGGAAATGCGAAAAAAGTGCAAAACTCTTATTTCACTCGGTTCCTGTGCATGTTTTGGTGGAATACCAGCATTAGCAAATCAATATTCCTTAGAGGAGCTTTATGATAAAGTGTACAGGCAATCAAAAACTACTGATTCAGCCGATACACCTTCTGACGATATTCCTCCATTATTAGACAGGATCTATGCTCTTGATGAAGTAATAAAAGTTGATGTATATATTCCTGGTTGCCCAACAACACCTGAAATAGTTGCGGATGCACTAACTTCTCTATTAGAAGGTAAACCTTTTACACTTCCAGAGAGAAGTGTTTGCGATGATTGCCCGACAAAAAGGGAGAAAAAAGCAATTACATCAATAAAGAGACCACTTGAATCAATATTACCACCTGGGCAAAAACTTGAGGAATCAAGATGCTTTATGGAGCTGGGTTATTTGTGCCTTGGGCCTGTTACAAAATCAGGTTGTGGGGGATCTGAAAAAACTCCAAGATGTATTAAAGGAGTTATGCCATGCAGGGGTTGTTTTGGTCCAATAAGGGCAGGAGCAAATCCAATGGTAGAAATGATGGGAGCACTTTCAAGTATTGGTTTAGATCCAAGGTTAATATTTGATAGACCATCGACATTCCAGAGATATATAGGAGCGCACGGTCGATTAAGACCTTTACCAAAAAGACCTTAAAGCACATAAAACAATTGTACTTAATTAGAAGTTAATTGTCAGTGGTTGATAAGTACCATAAGTTAATTTATGAGGAGGAAAAAGATGGGTAAGACTATCGTTATTGAACCAGTTACAAGAATTGAAGGACATGCAAAGGTTACAATTCAGTTAGATGATGCCGGAAATGTTAGTGATACAAGGGTTAATGTTGTAGAACTGAGAGGATTTGAAAAATTTTGCATTGGCAGGCCTGTTGAAGAACTTCCAAGGATTGTTACAAGCATTTGTGGGGTATGCCCCTGGTCACATCATTTGGCAAGTGCAAAAGCATGCGACGCTGTTTTTGGTGTAGAAATACCGCCTGCTGCAAAGAAGCTAAGACAACTTGCTAATTCTATTGCTTTTACAGAGGAACATATTCTGCATTTTTATTTTTTAGCAGGGGCTGATTTTATTATGGGGCCTGATGCGGATTATTCAGTCAGAAATGTAATTGGTATTGCTGGAAAAGTCCCTGAAGTGGCAAAAACAGTTATAAGATGCAGACATTTAGGGGCGAAAATGCTTGAGATACTTTCCGGAAAGTCAATACACCCTGTAGCCGCTGTTCCAGGGGGTTTTAGTAAAGTTCTGACTTCTGAGGAAAGAGACATGATGATCCCAATGGCAAAGGAAGTATTGGAACTTGCAAAATTCTCAATTGATTTTGCCAGGAAAAACATCTTTCCACAGTATATTGATGCTATAAAAACACTTGGAGTCATAAAAACTGGATTCTTAGGTACAGTGAAAAAAGATGATGGAACACTAGACCTTTATGATGGAGTTTTAAGAATGATGCAGCCAGATGGCAGTTATGAAGACTTTACATATGAACAATATACAGACTATATCGGAGAACATATTGAACCATGGACATACATGAAATTTCCTTATATGAAAAAAGCAGGAAAGCTTTCTATGGATTTAAACAATCCTGTTGGTGTGTATAGAACCAATACACTAGCAAGAATTAATGTCTGTGATAAGATAAGAACACCACTGGCGCAGAAGGAATTAGAGGAGTTTCGCAGTGAATTTGGCCGCCCGGTGCAGTTAACACTTCTTTATAATTGGGCAAGATTAATTGAATTACTTTATAATGCAGAGTATGCGATACAGTTATTAGAAGATCCTGAAATAACTTCCAAAGACATAAGAATTCCAGTCAAACCACGTGCTGCTCGTGGAATTGGTTGTATTGAAGCACCCCGGGGGACACTAATTCACGATTATGAAACAGATGAAAATGGGATTGTTACCAATGTAAATCTAATCGTTGGTACAACACATAACAATGCACCAATTAATATGTCTGTTAAAAAAACTGCAACAGATTTAATTAAAGATGGCAATTACGATCAGGGTATTCTTAATAAAGTTGAGATGGCTATTCGTGCATATGATCCCTGTTTATCCTGTGCAACTCATAATCTTGATGGAAGAATTGCAGTTAAGCTGGATATCATGGATGCTTCCGGGGGAATAATCCAAACATTGCAAAATTAAAGCCAAATATGGAAGATTTTATTCCTGAATATTGCAAAAAACAGGTACTTGTATTGGGATGCGGGAATGAGCTATTCGGTGATGATGGCTTTGGCCCTCAAACCGTAGAATATTTAAAAAAAAATAATTTAATTCCTGAAAATGTTGAAGTAATAAATGCTGGTACCAGTGTTAGAAACATATTATTCGACATTATTCTTTTTGAGAAAAAGCCGGAAAAGATAATTATTGTGGATGCAGTTGACGCGGGAAGAATACCTGGCGATATTTTTGAGATTTTAATTGATAATATACCCGAAAATAAGTGTGATGATTTTTCAATGCATCAATTACCTACTTCAAATTTATTAAAAGAATTAAGGGAATTATGCATGGTAGAAATTAAAATTTTTGTATGTCAGGTAAAAAATCTTCCTGAGAGTGTTTCCCCAGGCCTTTCAAAAAAAATACGTGATTCAATCCCTGAAATGTGTAAGTTGATAATAAGTGAAATAAAGCAAGATAACCTCTCATAATGAATTGTGTAATAATGGATTTTAATTCTAATCCCGACTTCCGCCCTTTTTAGCTAAGTCTCCTGGAGACATAAGAAAAATGGATAAATTTAAAGACCAAGATAAATTTAAAGCAATTTAAAAAAATATAGACTGGAATTGGCAGTTAAATTATGGTCAGCAAATGGGAATTGGGAATAAAGAATATGAGATAGTTAAAGTTCTTGAAAGTTAAAAAATTTTCTATAATCAATGTTATAA
>JAPLCN010000178.1 GCA_026392215.1 Actinomycetota bacterium
CTCTAAGTTCCGGTGCATCTTATGATCATTTTACAGGCAAGAATTATTTTGCAAAAAATAATGCAGAAGTTTTGTTCTTTGGAGCAGGAGGCTCGAGTATTGCAACAATTTTACATCTAATAAATAAAAAAAATAAAGATGGCAGACCATCTAAGATAATTGTTGTGAACAGATCACAAGGCAGGCTTGACCATTTAAAAAAAATAGTTGAAAAGGTTGGAACAGACATACAGATGAAATATATATGTAACGATGATCCTGAAGTAAACGATGAAATCATTTCTAGTCTTCCGGATCAAAGCATAGTTATAAATGCAACAGGGATGGGAAAGGATATTCCGGGCTCTCCTGTAACAGATGCAGGTCTATTCCCGAAAAATAGTTGGGCGTGGGAGTTTAATTATAGAGATGAGTTAGGTTTTATGCATCAAGCTGAAAGGCAAATAAAAACAAGAGGAGTTAAGGTTGAAGATGGTTGGATTTATTTCATTCATGGTTGGACGCAGGTTATTTTCCAGGCTCTTCATATTGAAATGACTCCTGAAATATTTGACAAGCTCGAGAAGATAGCAAATACAATAAGGTAAATTAGAAAACATTGTTTAAATTTAAAAAAAATATATTTGAGGTGGAAAATGGCAAGATTTGAGAGAATGAAAGTTTACAACACGATATTTGAAGACGGAATGATCCCGCTTTTTTTCAGCAAGGACAGGGATGAAGCAAAGGCTGTAACTGAAGCTCTTGTAAAAGGCGGGAGCAGAATACTTGAATTTACAAACAGGGGTGAGGGGGCACTTGATGTATTTTCTTATCTTTTAAATATTACGCCTCAAGCCTTTCCTGATCTTATAATAGGGGCAGGGACAATAGTTGATGCTCCCACCGCAGCTCTTTTTATTGCAAATGGCGCAAATTTTATTGTAGGTCCTAATTTTGATGAAGAAATAGCCAGATTATGCAACAGGAGGAGAATTCCTTATATTCCCGGCGCTGCTACTGTTAGCGAGATAATCAGGGCAGAAGAATTTGGTGCAGAATTAATAAAAATATTCCCCGGATCAACAGTTGGAGGCCCTAAATTTGTGGAAGCTTTAATGGGGCCATGCCCGAAAACAAAAGTGATGCCGACAGGCGGAGTTTCAGTAGATGAGGAAAATATAAAAGCCTGGTTTAAAGCAGGTGTAGCTTGCGTAGGAATGGGTTCACAACTTGTAAGCAAAAAGGCAATGGCTGATAAAAACTATTCCTTAATAACAGAACTGACAATAAAAGCACTTGGCATAATTAAGTCTGTAAGAGAACAATAACGGCATAGAAAAATTAAATTTCAAGATTCCCTGTTGCCTATCGTGTTAATGTTATAACCAAATATATCAAGATTTATAAAAGATGTTACTTCTGGTAAGTGAATAAAAATAATGGGTTGCCGGGTGTTATTACACCAACTATCAGAGGGTGTAATACAGATGGGATTAAATTTTTTTCAAAAATATTTTTGACGCGTTCACTGAATATTTACGCATGGAGATGTTGTTAAACCAGAAATATAGGAGACATATAAAGTATTAATTAAGAAATATGATGAGGGTGCTAGTAATTTTGAGTATATGGAAAGATTTGATTTCTATGAAAGAGCAAAAAATGCTTTCAGTATTGTAGCCACAAGTGAAAAAATATTGTATGCTAATATTATTTTAAAGAAGGGAATAATATAAAATATTTATATAATTTTTTATAATATAAATTAACAAATATGTTAATAATATAATAGTTAATTATTTTTTTAGTTTATTAAGTGTTTAAATAGAAATTTGAAAGATAATTTATTATAAACTGATATGGAAGAAACAGTAAAATTTAATAAAAATGTAAAAATAAATAAGGAAAGTAAAATACCTTTTTATTATCAACTTAAACAACATATTGTAGAGGAAATTGAATCAGACAGGTGGAAACCAGGGCAGCAGATTCCTCCTGAAACAAAAATTTGTGAGATTTTTGATATAAGCCGGACAGTTGTGAGGCAGGCATACCAGGAGCTTGTAAATGAGGGGTATCTTATAAAGAAAAAAGCCAAGGGGACATTTATAGCAGAGCCTAAAATATCTGAAAACATTGTTCAAAGCCTTATGGGGTTTTATGAAGATATGACTGCAAGGGGTTTTAAAGTAAAAAATGATATTCTCTGGCAGAAAAAGATTAATTCGACTTCCAAGGTAGCTGAGAAGCTGGGGTTGGAAGCTGGTGAAGAAGTAATAGTTATCCGGAGAGTTAGAAGGCTTAACGATGAACCTGTAGTTCTCGACAGAACTTATATACCTTATAAATTGTGCCCTGACTTGCTAAATGAAGATTTAACGAATAAGTCTTTATATAGTTATATAGAGGGAAAATACAACTTAAAAATTGATAGAGGCAGGAGGTTTATAGAAGCAACAGTTGCAAGTGAAGAAGAATCAAAGCTGCTGGATGTGAAAAAAGGATCACCTCTTCTTTATATCGAAAGCGTAAGTTTTCTCGACAATAATGTGCCTCTCGAATACTATATTGCTTTGCACAGGGGAGACAGGAGCAGGCTTGTAACAGAGCTTAAGAGATTGAAAAGTTTTGATGAAATAGGCATACTTCCTGCTGATTCAATTGTTTCCGGTTTTTTAATAAAAGACAACGTAAAAAAATAAAAAAAATTTTTTAAAAACGTTAGTGTCTCAAATCTGGTGCTTTCCACCACTCACTTCTAAACTTCATTTATCTTTATTTCTTAATTTTTAATATTACAGAAGATTCCCTGCTTGCCAGGTTTGATGCTTATGATGCTGATCCTTATGCAAAATAATCATCTTAAATAAATTTCTTTTCCTGATTTATTAAATTCTGGTATTAAAGTATAATAAAAAATTATTTTATTTAAGAAAATCAAATATTTTTATTTTTTAATTGTCATTTATAAAAATTAAAAAATAAAGGAGCAGTGAATGGCTAGCAGCAATATTAAAAAAGTTGGACTTCTGACAGGCGGGGGAGACTCTTCGGCTATCAATGATTATATTAGAACAATAGTAATACTTCTTGAAAAACAGCAAATTAAAGTACGCGGTATTCAAAGAAGCTACAAAGGGCTGATTGAAGATGACTTCATGGACCTTACCTGCAAATTTGTAAACGGAATACAACATACAGGCGGCACTTGTGTTAAAACATCCAGAACAAATCCTTATAAAGTAGAAGGAGCTGTCCAGAAAATAATAAAAAATGTGGAAAAGGAAAATCTGGATGCGCTCATTTGTGTTGGAGGCAATGATACTTTAGGTGTTGCGCTTAAACTTGCAAAAGAAGGGATTAAAGTTGTTGGTGTTCCTCAAACCATTGATAATGACATTCTTGAAACAGACCACTGCATCGGTTTTCACAGTGCAGTAGAAAATATTGTAAAATGCACAAACATGACCATGACATCTGCTTATTCCCATGAAAGAGAGATGTTTGTTGAAGTAATGGGTAGAGATAGCGGGTTTCTTGCATTAAACAGCGCTCTAGTTTTAGGGGCAGACAGCCTTTTAATTCCTGAATTTCCGGCTGATCTTGACAAGCTTGCTGATTTGATTCAAAGAAAAAGAAAAGCAGGCAAGAAACACGGGCTCTATATTATAGCCGAAGGTGTCCAAATTCAAGGTGGAAAACAAATACAGGATGAAATTGATGCTTTCGGACATATCAAGTTTGCAGGAATATCTTATGCTATTGCTGAAATTATCCATTCAAAAATTGATGTTAAGCCCAATGTTGTTGTTTTAGGGTATACTCAAAGAGGCGGAACACCTTGTCCTTATGATGCATATCTTTCAACTGTTTTTGCAAGAGGCACTTTTAATAATCTAATGGAAGGCAAGTTTGGCTATATGGTTGCAGTTATAAATGAAAAACCTAAAAATGTGCTCATAGCCGATGCAGTTAAAGACATAAGACTTGTTTCAAAACAGGATTATGATTTTGCCGTAAGTCTTGGGGATGTGTGGTAGAATTATTTTAAACATATCTTCTGAAATACAGAAACAATAAAATATCAAGGTAGTTTTATAAAATATAGGCTTAATTTTAAAGCTATAGGAAAATTTAATTTACCATTCTGGATAAAGAGGTATTCTTAGATATTATTAATAAAATTTAATTATCTTATCACCTAAGGAGAAACCGTATGGAAACTGCAAAACGCATTGCAAATCTTGGCACCGAAAATGCCTTTAAGGTTCTTGCGGAAGTAAATAAACTTAAAAGTCAAGGCAAAGATATCATAAGCTTTGGTCTTGGAGAACCTGACTTTAATACGCCTGAAAATATAAAGGACGCAGGCATTAAAGCAATAAAGGAAAATTATACCCATTATAATCCTTCTGAAGGACTTCCGGAACTCAGACAGGAGATAGCAAAGCATATTTCAGATACCAGGAAAATAAAAGTGGATCCTGAAGAAGTTGTTGTAACTCCAGGAGGAAAACCAATAGTATTTTTTTCAATGTTTGCATTAATTAATCCCGGAGATGAAGTAATATATCCTAACCCGGGCTATCCTATTTATGAGTCAATTATTAATTTCATTGATGCAAAAGCTGTACCCGTTCCTATAATTGAAGAAAAGAATTTCAGCATTGATGTAAATTATCTTGAAAGTATAATAACTCCCAAAACAAAGATGATAATTCTTAATTCACCTCAAAACCCTACAGGTGGAATGATTGAGAAGAAGGATCTGCAGGCTATAGCCGAACTTGCGATAAAGCATAATATTATCATTTTCTCTGATGAAATTTACAGCGGAATTGTTTTTGATGGAGAGTTTAACAGCATAGCATCCATCAAGGGCATGAAAGAAAGAACCATTATCCTTGACGGTTTTTCCAAAACATACTCAATGACAGGCTGGAGAATCGGATATGGAATTTTCAATAAGGATATTGCTGCTCATATTGCCAATCTTGGAACAAATTCAGTTTCCTGCACCGCAACTTTTACTCAAATTGCGGCTGCAGAAGCATTAAGAGGTCCACAGGATGATTCCATAAAAATGGCAGAAGTTTTTAAAGAGAGAAGCAAATTAATTGTAGAAGGTTTAAATGACATAAAAGGAATTAGATGCCTGTATCCGAAAGGCGCTTTTTATGTATTCCCGAATGTTACAGAAGCTTGTAAAAACCTTGGTTTTAAAGATTCAGTAGAGCTTCAGCAATATCTTCTTCATGAAGGAGGGGTTGCCGTGCTTCCCAGGACTTCTTTTGGCATAAAAAATAAAGGCGAAAAAGAGGAATATATAAGGCTTTCATTTGCAACCGGCAATGAAGCTATTTTAAATGGTCTTGCAAGAATTAAGAAGGCTATAGAGGGGAAAAATTAATTCTGATGCCTTTTTTCTATTGTGACATTGGATTAACATATTTTTCATGTAAATATTGTTAAGAAGCTAAACTTGCAGACTTTATTGTTTTGTAGTTGTTATATATTTATTAAAATTTAAAGTTATTATTTTTTTATGAATAAAAATATTGAAATTATTGAAGATGGCACTATAACAAATGTGCCGCAGTTTTTTGCACAGGCTATTCATAGCGGAGTGCGAAAATCAAGAAAAGATGATTTAAGTATCATTTATACACCTCTTGATACTATAGCCTCTGCTGTTTTTACTACCAATAAATTCTGTGCCGCTCCTGTTATTGTGTGTAAAGAGCAGCTTGCAAAAACCAGAAACATAAAGGCAATCATCATTAATACTGGTATTGCAAATGCGTGCACTGGAGAGCAGGGTATTAAAAATGCGAAAGATATAATCCTGGCAGCATCAAAATATTTAAAATTAGGTTATGAAAATATTACTGTTGCATCTACGGGACTAATTGGCAAACAGCTCCCAGTCGGAAAGATTACTCATGGTATTAAAGAAATGGCAAATAATCTTGATCCCGAAGGAGGCCATAAAGCCGCAAAATCAATTTTGACAATTGATAAGAACCCCAAAGAAATTGCCATAAGAATAAAAACCGGAGAAGACAAAGATATAATAATAGGGTCAATCGGCAAAGGTTCAATAATGATTGCGCCTAATATGGCAACGACTCTTTGCTTTATTGCATCAAATGTGAACATTGCTCCCAAAATTTTAGATGAGCTTTTAAAAGTAAATGTGGAATACAGTTTTAACTCCATTACTGTAGACGGATGCCAAAGCACCAATGACATGATCTTTATACAGAGTAATGGAGAAAGCGGCATTGAAATTGACAGCAGGGACAGCAAATACTATCAGATATTTAAAGAAGGCCTGATATTTGTTCTGGAGGAAATGGCAAAAAAAGTAGTTCTTGATGGCGAGGGTGCATCTAAATTTATTGAAATAGAAATATCTAATACAAGAAGCAGGGAAGAAGCAAAAAAAATAGGTCTTAAAATTGCAAATTCCTTATTATTTAAGGCCTCTATTTTTGGTGAAACCATTAACTGGGGAAGAATTGCATCAGCTATAGGTTCTGTTGATGTCGAGTTTGATGTAAACAAAGTAGATCTTTATATGAATGGCTTTCTGATATTTCATAATGGCACGGAAGTAAGCGAAAATATGGAGCCTGCGCTTCCGACCATGCAAAATAAAAATATCAAAGTAAAAGTTGATATGAATTGCGGAACAATAAGCAGCAATATATGGACAACTGATTTAACCCATGATTTTGTTAAAGCAAGTTCCCATTACAGATCTTAAAGCTATTTTTCAAGAGCTTGCTTAATTCTTTTCAAGCCTTCCCGGATATTATCTTTTGAAGTTGCATAAGAAATCCTTATATATTCTTCTGCCTCATCCTTGTTCTTTTTCCCGAATGAAGTTCTTGCAAGAACCGCAACTCCATAATTATTAAGAAGATAATCCTGAAGTTCATCTGCATCCTTGAGTCCCAGATTTCTGCATGCTTGCGTTACATTAGGAAAAACATAGAAGGAACCTTTGGGCTTAAGGCAGCTGATGCCTCTTATGCTGTTAAGCAAATCAACTATCAGATCTCTTCGCTCCCTGTATTTTTTTACCATTTCAATAACTGAATCCTGCGGTCCGGTAAGAGCTTCGATACCTGCAAATTGGTTAAATGTTGTTGTGCATGCAACGCAATTATTTTCAAGATTTGTTAATTCCTGTATCAATTCTTTATTTGCAACCCCGAACCCGAGGCGCCATCCGGTCATGGCATAAGTCTTTGAAAATCCATCAACAAGAATAGTTCTCTCTAACATGCCGGGAATTGAAACAATACTGTTAAACTCTCCTTCATAAAGTATTCTGGAATAAATTTCATCAGATAATACAAATATATTATTTTTTATTGCGATATCAGCTATTGCCTGTAAGTCTTTTTTAGATAAAAATCCTCCGGTTGGGTTTTGAGGAGTATTGATAATGATAAGTTTAGTTTTTTCCGTTATCAGTTTCATCAATGTATTTACATCAAAACTGAACTCCTTGGACTCAAGCAGCGGAAGAGGAATAGCTTTTCCTTCAACAAAATTAATTACTGATTCATATGTCGGATATCCGGG
Organism: Actinomycetota bacterium; assembly: GCA_026392215.1. Lineage (GTDB taxonomy): Bacteria > Actinomycetota > Humimicrobiia > Humimicrobiales > Humimicrobiaceae > JAMDDL01. The sequence continues at coordinate 7,579 of JAPLCN010000178.1, forward strand.
ATTAGGATAAATGGCTTCATCTCCAGGATTTAAAAGCGAGTGGATAGTATAATATATTATTGCTTTTGCTCCAGCGCTTATGCATACATTTTCTTCTCCAACATTAATTTTCCTTGTTTTTGAGATGTACTGGGCAATTGTCCTCTTAAAAACAGGCAAACCTCCGGAAGGCCCGTAGTGTGTCATGTTATTATTTAAGGCTTCAATGGCAGCTTTCTTAATATTTTCAGGTGTGTCAAAATCAGGCTCCCCTATGCAAAAACTGATAACATCTTTGCCTTGCTCCCTTAATTTGAGTACCTTACCAAGGACATTAAAAGCATTTTCAATGCCCAGTTTTTTTAGCCTTTCAGCAAATTCCATTTTTAGCCTTTCCTCTTAAATTTAAAATTTTTGAATATTTAAAAAATTTTATATATATTAAAACTTAATATTTTTTATTTTATGATTCCTTATTTCCAGGAAAAAGGTAATTGTTAATTATTTTATGCTTATATGAAATAATTATTATGATTATAAAAAATCTAATATATATAATTTTTGAAAATTTTACAATAATTAAAATTGCCTTTGATATGTCGTAAATATCCGGGTTGTTGTTATGTTTTAAAAAAACGCAGTTTATTTATTAGAGCTTTTATGTATTTTGCATAAATTTTGTATTTTATTAATATTTTTAAGAAAGTAATCCTGGCAATTTCGGGTTTTAAAAAAAATTTTAAATATTGATTATTTTATATTTTAATAATAGTAATTATCAAACCAATACAAAAATAAATGATTTATGAATGGGTAAAAAACAGCAGATTGATGGAAGTAAAATAAAAAAAGAAATAAAAAGAAATAGTGAGCTAAGTGCAGGGGATGCAATTTTAAAAAAAGCATTAAATTTCTTCTTTTTCTTTTTTAAACTCGGGTTCATGGCTTATGGTGGTCCTGCTATGCTTGGCTTTATTAAGAAAGAAGTTGTATACAAGCGGAATCTGATTACTGAAGATGATTATAATGATGGCATTGCACTGGTAAGTGTCATTCCCGGTGCAACCAACTCTCAAATGGTTGCTTATATTGGCTACAAGCTAAAAAAGGGCAGAGGCGCCTTTATTGCATTCAGCGCATTTATTATTCCTGCTTTTATAGAAATGCTGATTTTTACTGTTTTATATAAGACATCAGGCAATATTGGTTTATTCCTGCAGGTTTTTAAAGCACTGGAAGCAGTAATCACTGCTATTCTTTTAAACACTACAATCATGTTCGGATCAAAAATAATAAAGGAATGGCGCTTAGACACACTGGCAATAATAACCCTTGCCATGCTCATTTTTAAGTTTAATATTCTCTTAATCTTATTAATTGCTGTTGTGCTGACTTTTCTTTTGTTTCTTATTGGTAAAAAATTCTGGCCGTTTACCGGTGCCCGGAAGCCAGGAGAAGAAGAAAATAATCTAAATGAAAAATATCAAAATGATAAAAAAGTAAAACCATGTGCCTATTCAAACAATGAAGCTAAAAAAGAAAATAAATTTAATAACGATTATGTGAAAAATACTCAACTTGAACTCGGGGATTCTTATGTTTTAAAAAAATTTAGGGTTATTGGCTCAAATAAGACTAAAACCATCTTTAAAATAAAAATAAGCATAAAAAACTTTTTTAAAACTTACTGGGCATTTTTTGCAGCTCTGGCGCTAGTGATGATTGCCCTGTCATTAAGTTATTTTTTAAAGAAAAATCTGTTTCTTGCAGGGCTTTCATTAACAAAAGCATCTGTTATCGGCTTTGGCGGAGCAATACCAATGCTGACTGTTATTCAGTATGATATGGTAAGCGTCTTAAAGATATTAAGCCAGAAGCAGATTATTGACGGGCTTGTTTTAGGCCAGATAACCCCGGGACCGATATTAATAACGTCAACTTTTATCGGTTACTTTATTTTTGGTTTTACTGGAGCAATTTTATGCACAATTACTGCTTTTTATCCTTCATTTGCAGTCTTTTCCCTTGTCGCCCCCAAATACGCGGCAGTAAAAAATAATAAATATGTAAAGCTTGCCATAAGAGGATTAATGGGGATGTTTGTCGGCATGATTTTATTTTTTCTTTATTCTGTTGGAAGGGAAGCTATTAAAGGCTATGTGAGTGGAATATTTGCATTGCTTTCCTTTGTTGCGATAAGGTTTAAAGTAAAAGAAATATATATTATTGCAGCTGCAGCAATTATAAGTGTGATTTTATACTATTTAAACATAAAGATTATTTAAACAATTTGACTAAATATTAAAAGCTCATTATAATTCAATTATAATCATTATAATTCATTTTTAAGTTTGAGTTTTATTTCTTAGATTAAATATTTTTAAGTTTGGCTATAACATTTTTTATATGTTAATATTCTAAGTTATGTCTCATGAATGTAAGAGTTGACAATTGAGAGTTTAATATTATAATCATAAAAGTGCAACAATAAGCAATATATGAATGTTTTAGGATTATTAAACTAATTTATTTTTTACTGTTTTTTAAAAAATTAAAAATATTTCAGTAAAGAGAGGGGGCGA
>JAPLCN010000050.1 GCA_026392215.1 Actinomycetota bacterium
GAAGTAAGTCCGGTAAATAGTCTGCCATATGAAAGTAAAAAGTTTATAATAATAAATAATCAGAGAACCTATTTTGATAATATGGCCTATATTTACTGGCATGAAAAAGCAAGTGTAGCATTAGATAATATATACAGGGAACTAAAAATAAATTAATCTTAAAAAAGATGGACTTAAAAAATGAATTTATTATCTTATTATATAAAAATCACTATTATAAATCAGCCCTTCAAACTGCCCGCTTTTTCACTTTAATCCCCCACCATATTTTAGCAGTACGGGGTGCCACCTCCAAGGTTTTAAAACATTTATATATATTTTATATTATTAATTCTATTAATTTTATTTATAATTTAAGCCATCTCTATCCAGTCAACAAGTATCTTCTTAATATTTTAGTTTTGAAACCCAAGATTATTTAATACCTTTAAATTGAAAGAAAATAAAAAAGTCATAAAATATTATTGGACTTTAAATTTAAGATATGCAGGCCTTAACTGGGGTTAGGGAATAGGATTTTGCCGTCTATGGTTACTTCGGATATAAAGTAAAATAGGAGTCTAAGATGTCAGATAGTTTTCTTATTGGAATTTTATCAATAATAATTGGAGCTATAGTTGGAGCTGTCGTATGGTATTTAATAGATAAGAAAAGATGGATGTTATAACCGGTAATGCTTAATTTAAAGTAAAAGAAAAAAGAAAATGCAAAATTATAAATTTACAATAAATTTTATTTCCATAAAATAAAAAGGAAAATGGATCAATCTATTTTTTTAAAATGGCTTGGTGTAGCTGGTATTGAATTAAAAGTAAATGAACATGTTCTTATAATAGATCCTTATTTTACTCGCATCCCATTTTTTAAGATATGGTTTGGGAAGCTTAAACCTGATAGTAAATTAATCTTTGAAAAAATAAAATATTGTGACATTGTTTTTATAACTCATTCCCACATTGATCATTTGATGGATGTACCTGATATAATAAAATATACTGGATGTAAAGCATATGGGTCTAGTAATACTTGCAAATTACTTTCTGCCTGTGGAGTGCCTCAGGAGCTAATATTTGAAATTAAGGTTGGAGATATACTAAATTTAGGAAAATTTAAGTTAGTAATTCTTCAAGCTAATCATAGATATATCCCAGGATTTTCAGAAGGTCCATTAAAATATCCTTTGCAACCTCCATTTAATGCAAGACAATACAGAATGGATACTTATTTTGCATTTAATATTTTAGTCAACGGTGTTAAATTTATGACTGATCCTGGTATAAATAATTTAGCCCGGAATTTAAAAAAAACAGATGTACTTTTTATAAGTGCAAGCTACATTAAAGAATACTATAAGCTGCTACTTAATAAGATACATCCCAAAGTATTGGTTCCAATTCATTGGGATAACTTTTTTTCTCCATTGTCAAAGCCAGTAAAGCCTTATTTCAAGACATCATCTAAAACCTTTCCATTTTTAAAAAGAATCGACTTAAATGAGTTTATGAAAATGATAAAAAAAATTGATCCTAAAGTAGAAGTGATTGTTCCTGAAATTTTTCATAGTTATAACATTAGAGAAATAATAAAATTTATCTGATAGATATCCAAATTTATTGTATTTATATGATTAATTTATATGTAATATTTAAATTAAAAAATCAAGAACTTTAGGTATTTGAAATATTGATGTTTTAACTATCTCTGTTATTACATCTGGTGTTATGTTTATAGGTGGTCCATCCTCATCTTTTATCATAAGCAAAATTGCTCCCTATATTAAATATACATTCCTTGTACTTGCCTCATTAATTAGCATAGCCTTGCTTGTCTTATCAATAAAAGAGAGATTAGAAATACTGTTTAAAATTTTTTTAATACTAACTGGTGCAACTGCTCTGGGATTATTTGGAGGCTTCTTTTTGGGATTTTTATATTATATTAGCAAGTATTTCGGGTATTTTTATAATGGTTTGTTAATGGTGTGTCCTGTAGCATTTTTAGTTGGTGTAGTGGGTAGTATAGTTTTGTTTATAAAAAGAAGAAGATTGGTCTGATAGTTATGGCTCTCTCTGAAAGTGATAATTTCAAGAATTGGCTGCCATTTTAAACAAATTAAGAACTAAATATTATTCAAATATCATCAATTTAATTCCTCAATTAAATTTAATTAATGTTGACTTTACATTTAACTTAGAAAAACAAAGTGAAAAATAAAAATATCTTAATTTATAATATAATTATTTTAAAATAAAGTATTTCAAACATTGTGAAGGATAAATTAAAAATACTTATTACAATAGAGTGTTATCCACCAGTTATTACTGGCTCTGGAATTACTACTATGAGAATAGCAACTGGTTTAGCTAAAAGAGGACACCAAGTATTAGTAGTTTGTCCTGGCAAAAGTATAAAACCAAAAATAAATGTAGAATCAGGTGTTACCGTTCATAGGGTTAGATCATTACCAGTACCAAAAATATCCCACCAGAATTTTAGTTTTTCAGCCTTTCCTAGAAATTATATAAAACATATCTTTAAAGAATTTAAACCTAATATAGTTCATATTGCTGATCACTTTTTCATATCTAGCGCTGCTGTTTCATTAGCTAAAAAAAATAAAATAAAAGTAGTTGGTACTAATTACTTCACTCCATATAATGCGATCGACAATTTAATGATAAAAAAGAACTCACTCCTATATAGAATTTTAGAGAAAATATTATGGCATTATTTTTTAAACATATTCAATAATATAGATGTTGTAACTACACCAACAGCAACTGCCAAAAAAATTATTCAAAATGTGGGATTAAAAAAATCAATAAGTGTTATTTCATGTGGACTTGATATAGAAAAATTTAAAAAAAATGAACCCGGCAATGAAATTTTTTTTAAATATAAAATCCAAACAAATAAAATTATTTTTCTATCTGCCAGCAGACTGGATAGAGAAAAAAGAGTGGATGTACTTTTAGAAGCCCTGTCTATGATAAAAGATAAAATAGACTTTCAATTTATAATAACAGGCAGAGGTATAGATAAGGAAAATTTAGAAAAAATCACTTTAAAGAAGAATTTAACTGATAGAGTAGTATTTACTGATTTTGTTTCTGTTTCAGAGTTAAAAAGTTTATATTCAATTAGTGATATTTTTTTAACTGCCAGTGAAGTGGAGCTTCAGGGGCTCTCAATTATGGAGGCAATGGCTTGTGGACTACCTGTTATAGCAGCAAGTTCAATGGCCATACCAGAACTAGTTAAAGATGGTATTAATGGATTTCTTTTTGAACCAGTAAATGTAGTAGATGCAAGTAAGAAAATACTACTACTGGCAAGTGATAAAAAATTAAGAGAAAAAATGTCATTAAACAGTCTAAGATTAATAAGAGAACATGATTTAGATGCTACTCTTGCTAAATTTGAAGAAATATATTATGAATGTGTATATGAGGTTGCTAAAACTTATGAGTATTAATACTGTATTATTATAAAAAATAATAGGGTCAATTGACCCCAGGTCATTAATAAATATAACGTATTTGTTAATTTTTTAACATTTGTTCTTTGATAATTTTGATATATTCGATAACAAGGGACTCAGACAGTGTAGTAATATAGCTAATCTCACTTTGGCTCATTCCTTTTAAGTTAAGCATTTTTACCCTTTCAAAATTTCTGATATATCTATCAACAGATGTTGGAGCATGGGACATAGATCTTGCAATATCTTTTGTGCTGTAACCTTTAGCATACATATCTATAATTTTTACCTTATGGGTAATAGATCTTCCTATATCATGCACAAACCCGCGAAGCGGGATTATCTTGCCTATGCTTTCCTGATAACGTCTTACAAGATAGGATACTTTAGGCTGGCTCATGCAAAATATTGTTGCAATATCAGCTTGTGTTAAAAGTGCGCCCTGAGCGTATGCTTCTTCTGATATTCTTGCAATTCTTTTTGCTAAAGCGTCAGGTGGCTTTGTCCCGTCAGCCAAATCTCCTATATCACTGTCCTCAACTATTGATAGCACAACATGAATAGTTTTTGTTCTGGCAAGAGTCTTTCCGTTTCCATGTTTTTCCTTTAGCGCTACTGCCGGCCACACTATCTGTCCCGGCTTTAAGTTGTCCTTATCTTTTGTTGATGCAGCGTATACTGACATTACGTCTTTTATCAGCGCTTCTGCAACCTTAGGTTTTTAAAGCGTATCCGTAATTTTCAATTAAGTTAAGAATAAGGCTGTTTTCTAAGGTTTTCTGCTGCAAGGGACCATATATGTGCTTACCGGTGCTACTCATAGTAAAGCCCCCTTTTTAGCTGATATATAGCTTTTTATTTCTTCAAGCTTATCCCTGTAGTCATCAAGAGTAGAATATTTTACGTATATCTCAATATATTCCTTCACAACTTTCTCTGATATGGCCGTTAAATGCCTTATCTCATTTGGACTACATCCGCTGCTATAAAGATAGGAAACCTTATTAAAATTTTCAAAGTACCTTGTTATTGAAGACAGGCTATGGCCTGTCTTAATGCTTACATCAGTTGGCTGATATCTTTTTAAAAGAAGCTCAATTATTCTTGCCTTATGGGACGCACCCGGACCTATATCTCTTATCTCGCCCCCTTATCTCGCCCCTTGTTGCAACTGAGGATCCGCTTTTCTTTAGCTTTCTTACTATTCTTTTTATTGTAGACTTATCTACAATAAGTATGTCGGCAAGATCGCTCTGAGACAGAAGTGCTCCCTGTTTATATGCTTCTTTTGAAAGCTTTACTGCAAGATGCTCTCTTAGGCTATATACTCCAAATCTTTGTTTTATCTTTTTGCCTAAACAGCTATATAGGGTAAGTTTTACAGGAATTAGCTTGCAGTCCTTTACGGGCTTTCCTGCAGGTTCATCGGCCGATACTGCATAAAATATTATTTGATTGTCAAATCTGCTGTCCTGGTAATGTTCTTTTACAAATTTTATTACATAGTCCCAGAGGACATCTGCTTCAACTTTTGATAATCCGTATCCGTCAATTACGTTTTTTTTAAAACAGCCCTCTGGTGACTTTACAATATCAACATTATCTTTAATATTAATTGCCATATAACCTCCTTGGTTTTTATGATATTATTATATATCTTAAGACCTGGGGTCACATGAGCTAATAGTTATTTATAATTTTTAATTAAAAAAGGAATTCTATGTTAAGAGCAAAAGTGATAATTTTACCAATTAAAGGAATAATTGTATCGGGGGAATCTTCACCTACTGGCCCCATACCTTTGTTACCATTTACTGGTGGAGGTGCAACATTTTCTGAAGATGTTGTAAAGTTCTTAAAAAAAATAGAAATAAATAAAAAGGTTAAAGCTATTATCTTTGAAATAGATTCTCCTGGTGGGACTCCTTATGCCAGTAAAGAAATAGCAGATGAGATTAAAAAGTTAAAAATTGCAACTGTTGCACAGATCAGGGAATATGGAACCTCAGGGGCATACTGGATTGCATCATCTTGTAATAAAATAATTGCAGATACGTTAAGTAGTATAGGTGGTATTGGAACAAGAGCCGAAAGATTGGATTTTTCTGAACTTGCAAAAAAGATAGGTGTTAAGGTTGATACATTTTTCAAAGGTGAATATAAAGGTATGGGCTCACCCTATAGCGAACCTTCTGAAAAGGAAAAAACTTTTATAGAAGAACAGATTACAGCATTTAATGAATATTTTATAGAAGAGATTAAAAAGAATAGAAATATAACAGATGATAAAATTCTTGCAAATATAACCTCCGGAAGACCCTATTTGGGTAAAGAAGCACTTGGGCTGGGTTTAATTGATTATTTAGGTGGCGAAGAGCTTGCCATTAAAACTGCTTCAGAGATTGCAGGGGTTGAACTTAAGGTAGTATATTTAAAAATTGGAAAAATAAAAGAATCACTGGCAGCACGATTTCTAAAAAAGCTTTTTTAATTTTTAAATTTGCAACAGCTCTAGTATCGTGTCAACTCTTAAACTGTGGATAAAGTCTCTTCAATTTGATTCTTGCAGAATCAGTTGTGAATTGCCAGTCAACGCCTTTTTGAGTTGTGTTTCGTGTATTCTCCCATGCGGTGAACTCATTTTGAAGAGTGGTAATATTGGGTATCCTACGGTCCAGACATTGCTTTGACATGACGCTCAATTCGATCTCAGCAATATTCAGCCAGCTACCATGCTTCGGTGTGTAATGAATCTTCAGTCGTTTTGCCAGACTACGAGCCAATTCTGGAGGAAACGCTTCGTAAAAGGATGCAGTTGTGTGAGTATTTAAATTATCCATTACCAGCCGGATTTTCGGGGTTTTTGGGTAATGAATTTCCAGCAATTTCCGGATTTGATTTGCCCAATCTACTCGTGTTCTCCTATCAGAAGCTTCTTCATGCCGCCATCCTGCCAACGGCTCCCGGCTTTCCTGGCTTCATCGGAATGGGATTTGTAGCTTCGTCCAGTAGTTGAAATGGTTTCTCATCCATACAGACGACAGGGTACGATTGATCAAATGGTTGCTGGTACAAATCCAGTACATCCTCCATGCAGGCCACGAATGCTGCGTTCTGCTCTGGCATAAATGCACCAGCATTTATGCAGATGCGGCTTTAATTCGTTTTTTTTAGAACCCTTCCTACCGCCTCGTGGGAAATGCTGTCGATAATATTTAGTTCCACCACTTTATCTGCCAGGAGTCGCAGCGACCACCTTGCACGGCCATTTGGTGGTTTGCTACAACTGAGAGCGATGATTCTCGCTTGCACATCTCCGGTTATCTTGGGTGCGACTGGTGGTGTTTTTCGTTTCTTTCTTCTAATAACTGCTTCCACGCCGTTTTCTGAGCACTTCTGTCTAATGGCATGAACGGTTTGTTTATTTACGTGATATATTTCTGCAATTTCAGATTCATTCTTGTGAGCACCGGATCCATTCTCATCCGCTGCCAACAGAACATTGGCATGCATGATGGCTTTTGCAGAGGCAGTCCCCTGCGCAACAAACTTCAACAAGGATTTTTGCTCGATGGATGTAAGACAAACGTGGTATTTGATTTTTGGTATGATACACCTCCATTTCATATGAAGAGTATATCACAAATTCTTGTTTTGTTATAGTTTTAGTGTTGATATGGTACTAGTTTCTCTTTCACCGACAAATAGAGCATTGTTTTTTAATGGAAGCCTCTGTGCCAGGTATACATCCAGCAGGTTCATTACCTTATCATGCAGGGGCACTATCCTGTCCACCTTGCTTTTACTGTTCCTGATAACTATGTATTTCTGACCCAGGTTTACATCCTGCCAGTCAAGGTGCAGAAGTTCCGATTTTCTGATGCCAGTATATGCAAGCACGGTAAGTATTAACTTGTCCCTTATTTTAAACTTAATCTTTCTTGTTGAATGTGCCCTATCTGGAGCAGTAAGCAGTTTTTCAAGTTCTATATCATTCAAGAACTTTAGAAGCTTCTTATTGGCTCTTGGTTTTTTAATTTGGAAAGCTGGATTTCTTGGGATGGCTTCCGTTGTATGCAGGTAATTAAAAAAACTTTTAATTACTGCAATCTTGTTTCCAATGGAAGAGGGGATAAGATTTGATTTTTCTTTTATGTATTCCAGGTATGACCTTATATGGTAGGTCTCAACTTCGGTGGGTTCAGTTATGTTGAATTTGTTTTTTAAAAAATTTGATAGTTTTGTTAAGTCAGATTTGTATTTGACATTAGTGTTTAAGGAGGCGTTTTTTTCAATGCTAAGATACTTTAGAAAACCATTTACGTAGCCCTGCATAATAAGCCCTACCTTCCCGATAAAAGGTTGTTATTTGGCTTATTGCATGGGAGGTAAGGACTTTAAGGGAAAATAGGATATAACTCGGCTTACAGGCTAACTCCACAAAATTTAAGCCAATTCTTTAAAGTAAAGTATCAAAACTTCTTAGTAGGAAATCCTGAACTTAAAGCATAAATTCAGGTTAATTTATACAATGTGATTATACATAAAATCTAAAATTATTCAAATAGTTTTTTGCAGTTAGTACAATAACTGAAGATTAAAATTAAATAATAATATCAATATTGTTATCAAGTTTTAGATAAAGTCCTGTTACTTGATTATTAGAAATAAAATATAATAATATAGATATTATGTCTAAAAAATATTATGTCTAAAAAGAAAATTATTGATATTTGTCATTTATGTGGATTAAAAAAAGAATTAACATTTGAACATGTCCCTCCTGAAAAAGCATTTAATAATTATAAAATTTATATTTATGAAGGACAGCAAGTAATTCAGCGTGGTGATCATAGATTTCCCTGGGATTTTTCGGATATAAGAGGAAAACAATCACAAAGAGGGATGGGTAATTATACTTTATGCGAAGATTGTAATAATAATACGGGTAGTTGGTATGGTGGAAGATTTATAGATTTTATTTTTCAAAGTTATATTATTTTTGATTCAAATAAAGATAAAAAAGTCATAAATGAAACATTTTACAAAATATATCCATTGGCAATTATAAAACAAATAATTTCTATGTTTTTTTCAATAAATTCTCCAAATTTTTCCGAAGTAAATCAAGATTTAAGAAAATTTGTTTTGAATAAAAATAATAAATATTTAAATCATAAAAAATATGGTTTATATATGTATTTTTTAAAAGGGCAAATACATAAATTTATTGGACTATCAGGAAAGTTGAAAATTGAAAAACATTTAATAAGAACTATAACTGAATTAGCAACAATGCCTCTTGGGTTTGTTTTGGAAATTAACCCGAAACCTGAATATAAAGAAGAATATAACAGCTTTGATATTTTGTGCTTTTCAAATTTCGATTTGCATGAGGCAAGGGATATCCATTTAAAAATTCCAGTTTTAGAATGCAATACATATTTTCCAACTGATTATAGAACAAGAGAACAAGTTTTTAATGATTATCTAACTAATAAAATAGCTGAAATCCGTAATAAAAGATAGATATTATAATTAATAATAAAATTTTTTAAGCCCGGTCTTCCGGGCTTTTTTATTTGCAAATATATATGAAAGGAAATACAAAAATGGACATTTTAAACGAAATAAAAAGAGACTCAAACCAGTATTCAACGTACTCAACAAAGGATTACTACATTGCAAGCTTTTTAAAAGCTAAAGGTTTTAAATTGATGGCCACTGATAAAAAAGGCAAGGACATTTACTTTATATTTGAAGGCAAAGAAAAAATTGAAAACATCTTACCAGGATTTTATAACGGTACTGAAAAAGTAATTGCTATTGATTTAATAGGTGCAATTAGAAACATCAAGTCGATGTTACATAACATATAAATTAATATATACAGGAGTTAAAGATGGAAAAAGAGAATAATTTTAACGGTGATCCATATATTAAAATAGTCAATTTGCTATTTGGAGCAATAATCAATTCAAAAAACCTTTTAACTGATGAGGGTAAGGTTTTTATGGTAATACTTTTTAAGACTATTGGCTTTCAAAAAGAGATGGACTGGTTAACCTGGAAACAAATAAAAAATTATACAGGAATTAAACATAAACAAAATATTCATAGGTCAATAAAAAAACTAAAAAATAAAAACCAGATAACAAAAGACGGTAAATATTTTAAAGTTAATCAAAATTTTGAAAAATGGTTAAGCCTGGATAATGAAAACATAGAGCTAATAAAAGAATCTTATCAATATAAAAAGTCATCAAATATGATTACTATTGATAATAAAAAGTCATCAAATATGATTACCGAAATAATCAAATCTGATTACTCAAAGGTATCAAATATGATTACTCCATCTACAGATAAAACTATTACAGATAAAACTATTACAGATAATAAATATATATATAGTCCAGATGATCCTGTAAATAATTTTTATAACGAGGGCAAAGACAAAGAAGACAAAAAGCAAATAGAGCAAATAGAAGAAATAATTATATATCTTAACAGTAAAGCTGATAAGAATTTTAGATTTAATAATAAAAACACCATTAAGGAAATTAAGGCCAGGTTAAATGATGGATATAACATAGCTGATTGCAAAAAGGTGATAGACATAAAAACATCACAATGGAAAAATACCGAATATGATAAATACCTGAGGCCTAAAACCTTATTTGGCAATAAGTTTGAAGACTATTTAAATGAAAAAATTATAGAAGTTATAAAAGGTGGTGAATATGGAAAGCCTATCAAGCATTTTGAAAACGAGCGAGATTACACCGATGAGGAGCGACAGCAAATTGAAGCCAAATTCTATTCCTAAATGTGAGATGTGCGGAAAAGAAAAAAGGCTTATTGGAAGCAAATATAGGTATTATGACTATAACTGTGATTGTATGGGTAAAAATTATTGCAAGGAAAGAAATCTTGACGAAGGCAAAAATAAGATTAAATGGATTAAGGACATTAAACGAGTTTCCGGCATTGGCGCAAGGTTTTTTAGTAAGACATTTTCAAGTTATAAAGGAAATGAAAAAGCCTTAAATGAATGCAGGAAATGGGCTAAAAATTATCAGGAAAATTACAAGGCTGGCAAAGGATTATTTTTAACCGGAAATGTGGGAACAGGCAAAACTCATCTTTTAGCTGCAATAATTGACTACATCGCAAGGATTAAAAAAAGACTTGGTTTAAATTCTATAGTTTACCGTACCACTCCGGTAATGCTAAGTGAGATTAGAAACTCTTACGAAAATAAGAATTTTGAAGAAGTGATTAACAATTTTAAGGATAGCCATTTGCTAATAATCGATGACTTAGGCGCAGAGAAAACAACAGACTGGGCTTTAGATATATTCTTTGAAATTATAGATTATAGGTATTCTGAACTTAAACCTGTAATTATTGCAAGCAATCTAACGGACTTGGAAATAAAGCAGAAATTAGATGAACGGGTTATGAGTAGGATTTATGAAATGTGCAAAGGATTAAAGCTTACTGGTAAAGACTACAGACTGGAGAAGTTAAAATGATAAATGAATTGATAAGGGAGCCATATTACTAATTTACTAAGTGAGTTTAAGAACAGAAGTTCGCATAGAGAAATACGCCTGGAGACTGAATCCAAGCTATATCAGATGAAACACAAATAATAACAGAAGCTGATGTTGTAGAGGTGCTAAGACAAATTATTATTGGTAAATTAAGCAATGGCGCAGAATTTATTCTCGATGAAAAAACAATTAAACAAATAGCAAAAGAAATCCTGGCTAAAGCTGATAAATAACATTAACCAAATATACCAAAAAAGTATTATAATTAATGTCTAATGTTAGAATAAATGAAAGCGTATCTGAACAATTAAAGAAAAAGCTTGAAGATGAGAAATTCTGTAAAAAGCTTAATTCTATAGCTAACGGACAAATCATAATTTTTATAAAGCATTGCAAGATAAATTTGACAAGATATATGGAAGATGAAGTATGGGAAGAGATGAGAAATTGAGCTTTTATTGTAATTTTTTAAAAATTATATTTTTGATTTTTAAAAATGAAGCTTTTAAATATTTTTTATCAACTATTTTAGGAGGCTTAGTAACATATTTTACCTTAATGATGGTAGAAAAATCAAAAACAAATAATATTATTCGAAGCTGGTTATCTCATTTATTGATTGAGGTTAAAGAGAATAATGTGAGAAAAATGTCTGCTCTATATTATTTATATGGCAATATTCAGTCCAATGGATATATTGAAAATAAAGATTTTGTAAATACTTTTAGTAGCAATTTTCAAATTCTTAATTCATGTTTTAATAGCGGAATATTTTTTGAAAAGAAAATATGGATAATCGCACTATATTCAAAATATAAATTGCTTGAACCAGTAAATAATGATTCATGTATAGATTATTTAAATCAATTTTTAGACTCCCAAGGGAATATCTTTAATAAAAAATTAGCATTTGAAAAGACGAAAGAAATTATAAAAATATATGAAAATGATAGTATTGAAATTTATAAATTATCGAAACAGTTAGAAGATCAATGTAGAAAATTTAATATTGAAATAAAGATCCCAAAGAATAATTAAATGTTATTAATTACTTAAACTTGAGAGAAGTTATCTATGTTTAAATATTTAATTGATATAAAAATTCTTTTAGGAGGAAAAATGAAAAAAGTTAATCAGATTAATTTTAGTGAAAAGGGAGATGTTGTTCCTGTTGCTTGGGGCACATTAGAAGGAGAATTATTTAAAATAAATAAATGTCCTATTTGCAGGGGGAAGCACGAACACAGTGGTGATAAAAAATATGGGCCATATCAGGGAATGAGAGTGCCCCATTGTAAAAAAGAAAATATTTATGATAAGAGATATGCTTTGATAGCTGAAAATCTAATACCGAAAGATTTAAAAGAATTAAGTCAATAACAAAATATAATAATTAAGAATTACAGAATTAATTTTTTAAGATATCGGGAAGATGAAGTGTGGGAGGAGATTAAAAATTGACCAACACAATCAAAATGATATTTTTTATTTTAATGTTTATTAATTTTATTATTAGTGGAGTATTTTTTTATTTGTCAAAAATAAAAAAGATACATATAGATGAAGCGGTAGAAATCAAGAACGAAAATGAATTTAAAATATCATTTAGCGGAGATGAAAAAAATCCTGGAGGAATATATGCTGGAAAAGATATAATTATTGGAAAATATAAAGTCTCGGATATTGTCAACACAATCAATAGCTTCACCAAAAGTTTTAATGAGACTAATAAGTGGGTAAATATAGCCTCAGGGATTGTTACCCTAATCGCAGGTATAACATGCCTAGTTTCAATTTTAATCATCAAATAATATATATAATAAAATCAAGTCAAAAAGATAGGAATATTCGCTCTTTTAAATAGTAAACAATTAATTAAAAGCTAAATAACATCGCTTACCGAAACTCGGACAGAGGCGAAGTTTAAGGACTAAAAAAGTCTTTAGATTTCGCCTCTTTTTTATTGTCAAAATTACGGAGGTGAAAGTGAAATATCTTACAAAATTTTATGAAGTGCCATTAATTAATATGCTAAGGCCGGAAGACTTGAATAGATTAAATGCAAGATTTAGAATGCACCACAAACCCCAAAGGATTGAAACAGCAAGAATAATCGAGCAGGTAAGGTTAGATGAGATTGACAGGTTGATGAGGACTAAGCCTGTTGGAGGAGGATATGGAATATCAAGACATTCTAAAAGCAATCCGTGATTACTCTGAACTTGTTGAAGCCAGCAGCCAGAAGTTTAACAGCAGTCTTGTCTTTGGTACAATGGGCAACAGCGCAGATTTTGAAGAAGTAATATGTAACTACGTAGATGCTCTAACGGAAATCAAAAGGATACGGAACAGAAACAAAAGATGGTGTTTAGTTTATGAGTCTTTAGGTTATGAAGATTATATGATTGCAGAGGTACTTAGAATAAATCAGTCAACGGTTAGTCGAGATATAAAGTGGTTAAAAAGATTTTTTAATAAAAGTGCATAAAAAGTTTGTCAAGTTGTGTATAATTAAAATATATAGAAGATTTTAAAAAGTTAGCGCAGATGAATGGGAATATTAATAATTGAAATGGTAAAATTGACCTAAAAGTGATATTATTCTTTGTGGAGAGAGGGGGAAGATAATTATAATGATTGCATATCGAAAAGAAAAAATAAAAAATGCAATTTGTTATTTTGCTTCTGAACATTATAAAAGAACAAAATCACTGCTTTTTCAAACAATACTTTATAAGTTTCTTGCATATTTAGATTTTAAAAGTGTTGAAGTTACTGGTAAACCGTCTTTAGGATTGGAATATACTGCATATCCAAAAGGCCCGGTACCACCAGAGATAAGAAATAAAAGATATAATTATAAAACTGATTGTTTTGAATTTATTGACAAGGGTAATAATTATTTTGTGATTGAATCTAAAAAAGAACCTAATTTAGATTATTTTTCGGAGTTTGAAATAGAAGTTATGAATGAACTTTTAGACGAATATAGTATTTTAGGAATGCAGCAAAAAGATATCATAAATAGAATAATAGATGATTCACATAAAGATATTATTGCATGGAAAATTGCTCGAGAACGTCCTGGCTCTAGCAGGAAAATGTATTATGAAGATACATTTAATACGCTTTATGAGAAAAAAGTAAAAGATCTCACAATACAAAAAGAAGCTTTTCTTACTTATAAAGATCTTCAAGAAATTACCTAATGGATATAGGATGTATATTCAAATGGAATAAGTTTCCTTATCAAAAAGATGGTGTAATAAAAGACCGTTATTTTATTTATTTGGGTAAGACTCCAATATTTTCAATTACTTGTGAATACCATTTATTTACAACAACTCATGAACTTCAATATTATAATGATAATGGCAATAGGGTAAAAAACAAATTTATAAGATTAAAAAAAGATGAATTTAAATTACCTTTAGAATCTGTATTAGATTTAGATGTAGGGTTGCATTCGATTTCAGAAAATAAAATAATAGATAATAAGAATATTGAAATATTAGATTATGCTTCTGAGGAATTTATAAAAAGAGTTTATGTATTAATTTTAGAAAGTGGGTTTATTTCAACAGTAGTAAAAATGGATATATATGAAACACTTAATAGAAATGGAATTTTTGGCTTGGAAAAACCTAAAAGACATAAATAAATTAATTTTTTAATAGATTTAGTCAATTAAGAATAGTATAAATAAATAATGCTCTTGACAAACAGCGCTTTGAAATGCTATATATTCATTATCGTATAAATATCTAAAAAATTAATATGAGTCCGCAAGGGCTCTTTTTTATTGCTCAAATGTCATGCCATATAAACCTAAGTATCCATGTAATTACTCGATGTGTTCCAACCTATCGGAACCCGGGCAGAGTTACTGCAACATCCATAAACAACATAAGAATACATATGATGATCGTAGAGATAACTCAAACAAGCGTGGATATAACAGCAGATGGCATAAAGCAAGGTTAATGTATCTTAGAAGTAATCCATTATGTGTTATGTGCCTGGAGCAAGGCTACACAGTATCAGCTACAATAGTTGATCACATCGAACCACATCGTGGAGAATACGAGAAGTTCTGGGATGAAGACAATTGGCAATCATTATGCAAGACGCACCATGATAGGAAAACCAGAAAAGGAAAATAGGAAATAAAAATTTTATTATATAAATTAATTTTAGACAGCAAGGGCAGGGGTATATTAATCGTTACAGACTTTTAAGCCAAAACCGTCGGGGTAATAACGCGCAATATTTCGCGAATTAGAGTACCCCCCTATCAAATTTTAAAAAGTTACCAAGAAGGGAATTTTAATGAAAAAAAATATCAAAGACATAAAAGTAAATATTCCTATACCGGATTTTCTACCAGAAGACAAAAGAGAAGAATTTATAACCCTTACAGAGGAACTTATAGCCAGGAATCTCTTAAATGAACTGGATCGACAGGCTTATAACTTGCTATGGTTTTATTATTCGATGTGTCTTGAAGCAATGGGGAAAATTAAGGAATTAGGCCTGGTGCAGAAGGATCGCCATATAGTCAGGAAGAACCCGGCAATTCAAATTTTAAGAGATGCCAGTAGCCAATTTTTTAAGTTTGCTTCTCAGTTTGGGTTAATGCCGGCATCCAGGAGAAACAGCCTGTTTTTAGATCTGGAAATTCCCTCTGATTATAGAAGAAAACTGCATTTTTTGAATGAGGAAAACGATTAGAACCCTGGGGAATTGTAGAGATTAAAAAGAAAAATCATTAAGCCTAATTGGATCTACACATAACAGCAAAGAATAAAGATTGCAACTATGGGGAAGAAGGCTTAAAAGGCTTAAAATATATTTGAGGCAATGTTTAATGAACCTGAAAATACAGGCGAAATACAGGTGCTAAGAGACGAAAACGGAAGGTTTGTAGAAGGCACAAGCGGAAATTTAAAAGGAAAACCACCAGGAAGCAAAAACTATTTAACCTTACTTGAAGAAGCATTAAAGAATTACGAAACAAAAAAAGGCAAAACATTATTCAAAAGGTTAATTGAACGTGCTTTTGTAAACGACCAGGTTATGCTTAGCGGGGTTAAAAAATTTATACCGGACAAACTGCACATGGAAGGCGAACCACAGGAAGCAATGGAAATTATTATCCACCATGTCAGGAACAAAGAGGAAGTTGAACAGTTAAAAAAGCTACAATTAGAAGAGTTAAACAGCAAATAGAAGCATAGATTTACCTTAGCTGAAATTTAAGACGCTTAGAATTGACTTACTCAAAACTTCACATGTTAACCGCTTTTAAGCATAAGACTATTTTAACAATATTTATAAAAACTCCGAGAATTATTTCCGAAAAAGAAATGCTGAGATTGAAAAAACAGGGCAAAGAACTATCATTGCATAAGTAAAAAAAGCAAGCACGTGCCTTACCAGAAGGCTCAAATTTCAAAGAAAATTAAAAACAGGATAGATTGTACCTGTCAGATTTTTTAAAGGCAAAATAACATTAAGAGGGAATGGCAAAAACAGAAATGAAAAAATTATCAGAAGAACATAAAGCTAATATAGGGGAAACTATAAAGCTTGCCGGTGTGAACAAGGCTTTTATTGTCAGAAATTTAAGGGAACAATTAAGGGGATAAACAATGGCAGGTAAACAAGGAGCTGGTGGCGGGAGCAGAAAAATAGGCAACAATAAAAAGCATTGTGAAAAATATAAAACAATGGAAGTTAGATTTAAAAATAAACTAAAGAATTTTATGAAGCATAATATTCCTAAAAATGCTGATGAAAATGAAACTAAAAAATTATTAAATGATTTTAGAGAAATACAAAAAGAACACAAGTGAGGTGATAATATGAACATTGATTTTAGATTAATAATAACTACATTAATATTTTTAGGTGGAGTTAAAGCAATACAAGCTGCTTTTAGAGGCTATTTTAAGCTATTACAAACGTGATCCACAGAATAACCCGGAACGAACCTGGAAGGCTGATAAAACAGGCAAACAACAGCAATATGACACCTGGGAGGAGGAAGCTATGGTCGACAAGAAGAAGGAACCAGATAAACCCAAGAAATAATGGATGAGGGGTAAGGTAAAAGGAACGACGGGAGCATTAACGCTTGAGATGGTAAGGATAGAAGAGCTTAAAATGCTTCCGTCAAATGCCAAAACACACAGCCAGAAACACATCGATAAGATAGTCAAGTCGATAAAAGAGTTTGGGTTTAAACAACTAATCCTGATAACGACGGATAGCTTTATTATTGCAGGGCACGGTCGGTATAAGGTCGGTAAAAAGCTCGGTTTCCCAGTCTATAAAAAACACCTGGAAGGAAGGAAACTATAAAATGAAAACTATAAAAATAATTATTGATAACAAATAGAAAACATGATGACACAGTTTCATATACCAAAGGAAACCATTGAAGAAGATGAAGCAGATAAAAAAGAAGTCCAATGCCCAAATTGTGGGGAAGTTTTTAAAGTATAGCAAAGACGAGAAGAGCACACAGGTCTAAAGGCCACAAAAATAGAAGAGGAAGGAAACAAGAGTGAAAAAGGATAAAGGCAAAAAGGATAAGAAGAAAAAATGA
>JAPLCN010000165.1 GCA_026392215.1 Actinomycetota bacterium
AGTATCAGGAAAAAGCATTACCAGAATTACCAGAATAGAAATAATGAAAAATACTACTATAAGTATTATCAGAAGGTGGTTTGAGACTTCCCATTTTCCAATCATTAATTCCACACGGGATGTTTTTACAAATCCAATGGCAAGTGCAAAGAACAGGTAAATTACTGAGCTTATTATTCCCGTGGTTCTCTCCATTAAAACTATTGAGGCAGCTTTCATTGTGGAGCTGTTTTTTTTTTTTGAGGTGTCATAAATCCTGTAAACATCTCCGCCTATAGATGTCGGCAGAAAATTATTGAAGAAATATCCTACAAGATATGAGCCAAACAAAAAACCGGAAGTCGCATTTATTTTCTGGGTTTTAAGCATTATCTGCCATCTTATTACAAGTAGATATATTGCAACCCAGTACATTATAAAAGAAATAACAACAAACCATATATTTACATGTGAGTGCCTGAAAAAGTCTGTAATTTCAGAGAAGTTTTTAAACTGGGTCTTAAATAAAAATATAAGTATGCCAACACTTATAGCTATTCTTAAAACTATAAATAATCTGTTTTTTAATTTTTTTTTGTCAACTGCCATTAAATTTTCTTTTCCTAAAAAATAATTTCTAAATTATAAATCAAAAAATTTTTAAATAAAACAAGTTATTTTTATTAATCAAAATAACTCCTAATTTGGCAAACCTGTCTTATTAATGATAAAATTTATTAAATTTGCTTAAGAAATGATATAAAAGTCATCCAATCTGAAAAAAGCTATAGAACTCATACTAAATTTTAGTTGAAGCACTTTATTTATTTAAAATAACAGGTAAAATATTTATTTTAAGAAAATCATACTGGAATAAGTTTAATTATTCAAATTATTGACATTTCAGGTTTTATAAAACATTAAATTATAAGATAATTGAAACATTGCTTTACTGCAGATTGAGTTTAGCTGATTTTTTTAACAAATATTTAAGGTTATTT
This sequence comes from Actinomycetota bacterium, assembly GCA_026392215.1. Taxonomy (GTDB): domain Bacteria; phylum Actinomycetota; class Humimicrobiia; order Humimicrobiales; family Humimicrobiaceae; genus JAMDDL01. The sequence continues at coordinate 981 of JAPLCN010000165.1, forward strand.
TGATAATGTCAAAAGCAAAAACTTTTTTTAAAAAAATAGGCTGCGGACTCATTTCTCCGGAAATCGTAAACGACGGGAAATCACTAAAATTATTTTATAAATATTTTCTCGGCGGCATATTGGCAAGGCTTATATTTTTGCCTTTTATGTTTCAAAGAGATTTGCTTTCAACTTACCAGAGAGCTGCCGATACAGTATTTAACGGTAACATTGGCTCTGATTTCCAGCAGCTGATAACAAATATTATTCACTGCGCATATTTATTTATTTTAAAAACAATTTTTCCAGTCGTCTCAGGCTATAAGGCAATATTACTCAATACTGATACCTGGAGTTCCTGGGTTCAATTTATCTCAAGCGATAATATTTTTGTTATCCTTTTCTTATTTAAACTTCTGTATTTCTTTTTTGACCTTGGCTGTGTATTTTTACTTCTGCGGCTTTTTTATGATAATGACGCGCAAAAGAAATTAAAAATATTTAAATACTGGATGTTTTCCCCCATAGTTATTTTTGTTTTATATATATTTGCAAGGCATGACATAATAGGGCTGTTTGTTACCTTAGCTGCGCTTCTTCTGGCAAAGAGGCAAAGGAAGTATTGGGCGATACTAATACTTGCGCTGGCTGTGGCAGTAAGGTTTTTCCCGATAATGATACTTCCGCTATTTATAATATTTTTAGTTCAGAAGAGAAGAGATTATATCATTTTTGTTGCGATAGGGCTTTCGGGACTTCTGGCAATTGAAGCTTTTTCAAATCTGTATTTTGGCAAGAGCGTAATATTTTCACTTTTAAATGCCGAGCAATTTAATTATTTAATATCTGCAAAGCTTGATTTGATAATTCATGACAAAATATTTATTTTTATTGCGGCATATACGATTATCATTTTAAGCTTTATCAGACAGAAGGTTAAAACTTTTGAACTTTTAATTACTTACAGCGGGGTTGTTTACATGCTTTACGTGGCAATTTCGTATTTCCACCCGCAGTATCTTTTGTGGACTGTGCCCTTCATAATATATGTCAGCGTAAAAGACAAAGGCTTGCATTACCTGCAATGGGCTCAATTCATTTTTCTTATGGTCATACTTGTTTACTGGGGTGATCTTGTGACAACATTTGTGCTTGCACCTTTTGACCACAGATTCTTTATTTTTATGGTTGGCCCCATACCATTAATTAACCGGTTTTATGATCCTGTAAAATTTGTAAACATATTCAGAAGCGTGTTTACGGGGATTTCACTATGGATGATTTATATTATTTATCTCTTCAATAAAAAAGCAAACACGGGCATAGAAAGCAAAGAAATATAAAACCAGATAAATAATAATAGAAGAAATTAAAAAAATTAATTATTGTTAAAATTTTTATAAACCTCTGTTGTTTTAATTTTAATTTAAAATTTTTTAAATATTTTATATAAACAAAAAATAAAAAAGATTTTTTAATGAAACGAGCAGGACAAAAGAATTTAAAAACAAGGCTTGTCAGCCTGGTAATATTGGTATTTGTATGTATGCTTTTATTAACAGGGCTGCTTACTTCATGCAGCAAGCCCCTTGTCATTCCCGGGGTAAGCCTGGGCTACTACATATGGAAAGACAGCGGTAATAAAATCCATCTGGTATGGAGCGCAGACAGAGTAGATAATAATTTTAACGGCATAATAAAAACTGACGGTAATTTTGACAGCATTGAAAAATCAGGAATTGAAAATGAAGATAATATAAAAGTAACCGGAAAAGAAATTGATTTTAGCGCGTCGTTAAGTGCAAAGGATTATGCTGATGAAATTATAATTTCTGTTTCAAATTACAGTTTTATAGAATTTGATTTAAAAATGGATAACAAATATGATCTTTCAAGAATCAATATCGGAAAATACTTAAACAATCCTGCAAGTGAAGTATTTAAGATAGACACAAATTACTTTGAGAACTTAAAGAAAGTTCCATGGTATAATAACCATCCTTTTGTGGAATTTTTCCACAAACTTTATGTGAATAAATATCTTACCTTTATTTACATCTATCTTATAGGGGCAATAATAATCGGACTTTTAAGAATTACCAGATTTGCCTCAAACAGGAAAAAGGGTTTACTGATCGGGATGTCACACACCATTCTTTTTCTGATAGATGCCGGAATCTTTATCATGTTATGGTATGCAAATGGACATTAAAAAAAAGCCGCGTTCAGTATTAAACATATTTCTTTTTTCTGTTATTATACTGGCCTTGATTGGCCTTGCCGTATTTACTTCTTATTATTTTCTTGTCTACCTTGCACCTAACTTTAATGATGAAAATTTCAACTATATAAAAAAAATAAGCCCTGATGAAATCAAGCCAGGCAGCGAGATACAGATAGAACTGGCTTTTAAAAATACCGGTGTCAGAGAAGTCAAGGATTTTACTGTAGAGTTTTTTATGCCGCAGCATACTGAATTTAAAATAAACGATCAGCAGGGCAAGTATTTTAAAGAAAAAAATTCAATAGTTTTTGAAAGCAGCAGCCTTAAAAAAGGTGAAGGCAAAAAGATTTTAATTACATTGCTTGCAGATAAGCCTCTTGATAACGGGACAATAATAAAATTCAAGGATGCTGACATAAATTACAGAGTTTCAAATAAAGAGGTGGCGGGCAAAATAAAAAATGAAGCTGTCTGCAAAATAAAAAGCTCTCCAAAAATAACGTTAAGTGATTTATTGCTTAAGGATTCTGATGGCGGGGATATAAACATGGGGGATGTTATCATCTTTGGTTTTAATGCAAAAAACGCAGGGGACATGAACGGAACAGGCGTTGAAGCTTCAGCATTAATTCCACCTAAAACAAGCGTAATTGAAAGTTCCGTTTTGCCTGATAATTATAAGATTGAGGGTGATAAGATTATCTGGCGGCTTAACATTTTTGAAATAAACAAACCTGTTGATTTCACTTTTAAGTTAAAAGTTTTAAGCGGATATACAGATGGTGAAAAAATCAGAGAGTCGGTAAACCTTAAAAGCAATCAGGGTGACAACCTTGCATCAGAAGCAATCGGTGAAGTAAGGCTGTTTCCTGATTTAGGCAATTCAAAAATTACTTTAACAGACAAAAATGGTGAATTGACCTGGGCAGGGGACAGGATTTCAGTAAAAGTATTAATAATAAATGATGGGGAAAGATCTGCTCAAGATGTAAAGTTTACATGCCCTATTCCAAAAGATACCACATATATCAAAGACTCTGCTAAATGTGAAGGCGCTAAAATAAGTGCAGAGAAAGGTGTATTAGTATTTGGAATTGATACAGTTGGCGTGGGTGAAAAAAAAGAAGCCAGCTTTGAGCTCCAGATTTCTCCTAAAATGACCGGAGGCGGAACTGTTAAAACGGACTTTACTCTTAATTCAAACGGAATAGAATTTGAATTTCCAAATACGCAGTTAAATGTTAAAGCTAATTACCAGGTTACAATTGCATGCCTTGGAGACTCGCTTGTTGCGTTTTCAAACTGGCCTCAAATTCTTGACAGCCTTCTGGAATCAACTTTTATCCATGCAGATTATAATGTCATTGCAAGCGGCATTAGGGGTGAACTGGCATCCGGGGGTTTTAGCAGATTTGACTCGAGCATTGCAAAATACAAGCCGCAGATAATAGTAGTCGGGTATGGCACAAATGATATTGGGAGCGGAACAGACAGATTCAGTTATTATCTGAATGGAATTGTCGGGAAAGCAAGAAATATTAGTGCGACAGTTTTTCTTGAAAGCCTTGGATTTATAAATACTGCCATGGAACCTGAAAAATCTGACTGGCCAAAATACCAGGCAGTGATCTATCAGGTTGGAGCCGGCAATGGAGTTCCGGTCGTAGATATATATACGCCTCTTTCTCAAAATCCGGGAGCTTATATTGCAGACTGGGTTCATTACACGCCTGAAGGCTCAGCAGTTGTTGCACACACAATTTTTAATTATATTGTACAATATCTGGATAGTGACGGTAAAAGGAAGTAAGGAAAGGGAATATTAAAAAATGTACAAAATGTGGGTAGCAAAAATATTATATTATTTGTTTTATGCAATTATTTTTTTTATAGCAATCATAATTTTTATTGAAATCATGAATATTGATTTGCTTAAGAGTGATTTAGGCAATTTCCTCATTAATTTGATCGGAAAGATGCAGTTCTGACAGATATCTTAAGGTCAATTGTCTGCCACAATTTCAAGCCGGATTATTGATTAGCTGACTTCTTCAATTATAATAATATAGCGGATAAAAAGACGCTACATGACATAAATCTGATCTGCAATAAATTAATCTATTATTTCTCTTATTGCATAAGTTGGTTTCCCTGAAGCTTCGTGATATGTTCTCATTATAAGTTCTCCCAGAATTCCCATCGTGATAAGCTGGAGTCCTATGAAGATCATGAAAATTGATAGCGTAAACAAGGGTCTGCTGGATAGGGGGACGTTAAAGAACAGCCTCATTATTATCAGGTATATTGTTACAATACAACCAATTAATCCTGTAATAAGCCCCATCAGCCCGAATATCTGTATTGGTCTTTGGGAATAACTTAAAAGGTATTTCAAGATTATTATATCAAGAATAACCCTTATGGTCCTTGAAATGCCGTATTTGGACTTTCCAAATTTTCTGCTGTGATGATGTACCGGGACTTCAGCAACACTTATACCCATCCAGCTCGCAACTGCAGGGATATACCTGTGCATTTCTCCGTAAAGCTCAATATTTTTAACCACATCACTTCTGTATGCTTTAAGAGTGCAGCCGTAATCATGAATTTTAATACCGGTAAGCCTTGCAATAAGCCAGTTGGCTATCTTTGAAGGCAGCTTTCTTGATATTGCCTTGTCCTGCCTGTTTATGCGCCAGCCGCTTACAATGTCATATCCTTCATCAATTTTTTTCAGCAATGCAGGGATATCTTTAGGGTCATTCTGCAAATCTGCGTCAAGGGTTATTATCACTTCGCCATTTGCATAATCAAAGCCAGCGCTCATTGCAGGAGTCTGACCGAAGTTTTTTCTGAACCTTATTATCTTGTAATTATCATTTTGCTCATGAATACTGAGAAGTTCTTTGAAAGTTCCGTCCATGCTTCCATCATCTATTAATATGACTTCATATTTTCTGCCGATTCCCGGAAGCACGCTGTTTAAATTCTCATAAAGATAAGATATGTTTTGCTTTTCGTTGTAAACCGGGATTACCACAGACAGATAAACAGACTCCTGATCTTTATCAGTGCACTGCGCTTTTACTATTTTATTTTTATTATTCATATAATTTTCCATCTTCTTTCATTTTCTCATACCAGGAAATAAATTTTTTAATTCCAGCCCCAAGAGGAGTTTCGGGATTATAATTTATCAGTTCTGATGCCTTGCGTGTATCAGCGAAAGTAGTAAAGACATCACCCTGCTTCATTTCCTCATACCTGATTTTTGCCTGCCTTCCTGATGATTTTTCTATTATTTTTATAAGATCCGCAAGTGTTGTAGGATGAGAGTTTCCAAGATTAATAATTTCGTATCCCTTTATATTCCGGATGCTGTTAACCATACCGTTAATTATATCATCAATATAGGTATAATCGCGGCTTGAAGAGCCATCTCCATAGACGCTTATTTCGTTTTCGTTAAATATTTTTCTTGTGAATTTGTGGATAGCCATTTCAGGCCTTTGCCTTGGCCCGTAAACAGTAAAAAATCTGAAGCAGTAAGTGGAAATATCATAAAGGTGATGATAAGTATAACAGATAAGCTCCCCGGCTTTTTTTGTTGCAGCATAAGGAGATATCGGATTATCCACTTTGTCTTCTTCAGAAAAGGGAATTTTTTTATTACCGCCGTAAACTGAAGAAGAGGATGCAAAAATAAGTTTTTTTATATTATTTTCTTTAAGGCAGTCAAGGATATTTATGGTTCCTCCAATATTTACTTTTTCATAAAGAATAGGATTTTCAATTGAAGTCCTGACTCCTGCCATTGCTGCAAGATGGACAACCAACTCAATCTTGTTTTCATTGAAAATTTCTTTCAATGCATCCTTATCGCAGATATCAATTTTATACAGCTTGAAATTTTTATCCTTAACCAATTTTTCTGTATTATTTTCCTTAATAAGCGGATTATAAAAACTGTTGAAGTTATCAGCGCAAATTACTTTCTGATTTAAATTTATTAATCTTTCACACAGCGTAGAGCCTATAAACCCTGCTCCGCCTGTAACTAAAATGCTCAAAAATCCAGTCCTTTCGTGATATTTAACTTAAGTTATGGCCGGCACTTCTTTCATTAATAACTGCCGGACAAAAAACCTGTTTCTAAAAGAGAAAAATCAAACTTTATTTTTAGTTATTATACATTAAATAATTATTTTTTATATATTTTACAGCCTCAAATTAATAAGCGAAGTTAGTTTGATTTTTATTAAATAATGCTTAAAATAAATAAAATAGAAAAATTGCTTGTTTCCAATATTTAATCTTTTCTTAAGCTGTCTTTTAAAAATATTCCGAGATATTCTCTAGGAATTCCCATAAATGTTTCTCTCCAGCACCTATCACAGTTATTACAGGGGCTCAAATTGTCTATTTTTTTATTCCTGAAGCTTCTTCGGATGTCCTGCATGGCTTCATTATTAAAAATTACTTTTGCAGAATCCTCATTAACATCTCCAACCGGCAGTTCACCATAAAAATCCTGTGGGCAAAGATGGACTTTGCCGTCATAAAAAATTGTAAGTGCGTACCAGGGAAATGTGCAAGCCATGAATTTTGCTTTTTTCCTGTCTGCTTTTTTGACACCTGCAATATCAAGAAGCCCGCCCCAGTTATGAGGAGTTCTTATTACAAGCTTATCAAGAGGAAGGTTTTCAAAGTTTTTAATGAACTCTTCTTTTTGAATCTGAAACTGCTTTTGGGAAATTTCCTCATCAAATTCCATAACCTGTAAGTTTGCAAAAGGCGTTCTCGAATTTAATTCTTTTTTTATTTTTAAAAAATCAATAATATTGCCCAGAGTATTTTCATACGTAGCACCAACCCTGTTTTTTTCATAAGTCGTCTTAGTGTAACCGTCAAACGAAAACGAAATCAGGTTTAAGCCTGAAGTAATTAGTTTCATTGAAAACTCCGGAGTAAGAAGTACGCCATTTGTATGAAGCCTGGTTTTTATATTATTTTTACCGGCGTATTTAATCATTTCGACAATTTGAGGGTGAATCAGAGGCTCCCCTCTATGAAAAAGGTTGACATCAAATACGTAATCCTTAACTTCATCAATAATTTTCTTATAAAGCTTAAAATCCATATCTCCCTTCATATTGATAGGCATATCCTTG
>JAPLCN010000074.1 GCA_026392215.1 Actinomycetota bacterium
ATTCTTTATCGCCTGTAACAAGTTGAGCATTTTTTAATCCTTCTTCCCTTTTAATAATATAAATAATGTCTATTTCTAAAAATAACTTTAAATAGATAATAAATTATTTTACTTCAGGCTTTCATATTACAATTTAATTTATTTAAACAAGATTATAACTTGTATTGATTGCTTTTAGGCCATTTTTAATTTGATAATCAGTATTAAAGAAAAAGTAATTATTAAACTTAAAAATATAAAAGCTTAATCTGGTTTTGTTTGTGACAAAAAAATATAGGCCCGGATGGAGGTGAGAAACCAGACCTATATTAATCTAAATATAAATATCGTCTATATTATGTACTATCTCTTATTCATAATTCTTAAAATCTAAAAATGTTACCTTTTTCACTATATCTAAATACTTTGTTAAATTAATTTGTTTTATCTTTGTCTTAACCCATAGGCCAAACCTCCTTAAATTAATTTATAAACCTGAAATATATGTAAACCCCTCCGCCGCCCTTACTGTCTCCACTTTTTTACTTTTTCAAAACAGCGATAATTAAATTTTATGTTTTACTTTATTACAATGATGATTATTGCAAATAAATGTGAAGGAAATTTAAAGAAAATGTAAATTTTTTGTAAAAACTGATGAAACATTAAGGAATTATTTGCCAGATTCCTAAAATCTGTATTTTCTTGGTATTATTGTTACTCCTGCCTTTGAAATAGTAAATTTTCGTTTTAAATCATCCTCTCTTTTAAAACCTATAACAGTATCATCGGGAATATAAACACCTTTATCAATAATAGTATTTTTTATTGATACATTTTTGCCGATATAATTATTCCCCATTATAAATGACCCAAGGATTTTAGTTTTTTCTTCCACTACTACATTATATGAAAGTATTGATTTTTCAATAATTGCACCGTTGATAATACAGCCGTTAGAAATTATTGATTTATATATTTTAGAATTGCCATTAACTTTAACTGGTCTTACAGAAGCAGCTCTGGTAAAAATTTCCCATCTTTCATTAAGTAAATTTATTTCAGTTTTTGGTTTAAGAAGATCCATGTTTGCTTCATAGAATTCATCTATATCTCCTATATCCCTCCAGTAAGATTTTTCATTTTTATTATCACCTGGTATAAAATTATCATTAAAATTATAGATAGATATCTTTCTTCTCCTTTTTAGCATAGCAGGTATAACATCAAAACCAAAATCATGTGAAGAATAATGGTCCGGATCAGACATTATCAAATTTCTGTCTTTTGCAGTCTTTTTATGCTGATCAATAACCAATTCTTCAATTAACACCTGCAAATTAAAAGCATAATTACCCATGGATGCAAGACAGTATTCTGAATTGTCAGGCATCGGTGTCGGCTTTTCTGGTTTTTCTTCAAAGCCAATAAGCTTCCAGTTTTTATCTATAACTAATACTCCATATTTTTTTGCGGCAACTTTGCATTTAACAGGCAATGCTGAGATAGTAAGATCGGCGCAGTTATCCATGTGAATGTCATTCATCAAGGAAATATCCATCAAATATATGTGATCTGAACTGAAAATATCTATTATGTCTGGCTTATCTGCCCAGGCATAACTTTTATTCTGATTTATTGCATCAGCAGTACCTAAATACCAGCCACTTTTATTTCCAAGTTTTGGTGGGAGCAATCTTATAAAATTATAGCGGCTAGCACCAAAAATTGGAGTCCATCCTTCAAAAATATGTTTCTCAAGTGACCTGGATTCATATTGAGTTAAAACATATATTTTTCTTATTCTTGAATGGATGAGATTGCTAAGAACAAAATCTATCACCCTGTAACTTCCGCCAAAGGGAATGGCAGGCTTCGCTCTATCCTTTGTCAAAGGCATGAGCCTTTGGCCTTTTCCACCGCTTAATACAAATGCAACAACTTCAGCTCTCATTTTAAATGATATATCTTATATTTTATATAATTAAGACTTAATCCACTGATACAGATTATAATTTAAATATAAAGATACATTCAATTATAATTTTATCACACCAGCATTGTAATTTAAACTAACTTCTGGAATAAGTTTCTGTAAATTCCGCTATTTTATCGAATTTGACTAATGACATATCAGACCCCGACATTCTCCATTTCCAATTGCCTCTTGATGTAGAAGGACGGTTCATTCTTGTTTTTTCATCCAGCCCAAGAATATCCTGTATCGGTATTATGGAAAGGTTTGCAGCGGATGACATTACAAGCCTTATTAAATCTTCATTTATTGAATTTAAAATCAAATCCTTCCCTAAATATCTTGACAGATTTTCTTTTTCAGATTTTCCTGCTTCTCTTGAAAACCAACCAGCAATTGTATTATTGTCATGAGTACCTGTATATGCAACACAATTTTTATCATAATTATGAGGCAGATTAATCCCTCCTGGAAAATCCCTGCCAAATGCAAAGAGAATAACTCTCAAACCAGGGAAACCATTGTCTTTCATTATCTCCTCAACATCAGGAGTAATATATCCAAGATTTTCAGCAATAATTGGCAGCTTGTTAAATTTGTCATATAGTTTTTTCTTCAAAATTAAAAAGAAGTCTTCAGGATAAGCCCTCACCCATCTTCCGCTCTTAGCTGTTTTATCTTTTATAGAAACTTCCCAGAAAGCTATAAAACCCCTGAAATGATCGATTCTGACAAAATCAAATAAATTTAAATTATGTTCTATCCTCTTAACCCACCAATCATATTTATTCTTTTTAAGATTCTCCCAATTGTAAACAGGATTTTTCCACAACTGCCCGGATTTGCTGAAATAATCAGGTGGTACGCCTGAAACGAATTCTGGTATTTTTTCTTTGTCCAGCTTAAAAATGTCAGGGTTTGTCCAGACATCACTGCTTTCAAAATCTACATATATCGGAATGTCACCAATAATTTTTATTCCTGAATAATTGCAGTAATTTTTTAGAATAAACCATTGCCTGAAAAAAATAAATTGAAGAAATTTTTCTTTTTCAACCTCTTTATAAATATTAAAATCAAATTTTATGATGCCCAAATCAAATTCTGGTTTATTTTGAATTATAAAAAACACATTACTGCCAAGGTTTTTTAACTCGTCCGGCCAGCTACTCCATGAAATTTTACTTAGCTTGCTCTTGATTACTTTAAAAAAAGCAAAGCCATTCAGCCACTTTTGATCATTTTCCAAACAAAAATTATAAAAATCATCCTGATATTTATTTTTTATTGATTTGAAATTCTCATAGGCCTTTTGAAAAATTTTATTCTTTTCATTGATTACTTTTTCATAGTCAACATATTTTATCAAAGCATCATTATTAAAAATATTTTTTATTTTTTCCAGGTCATTTTTCCTTAAAAAACCATCCTTATATAATAATTGAGGGCTGATAAGTAGTGTATTCCCTGCAAAAGCTGATGATGCAGCGTAAGGTGAATTCCCTTTTAAATAACTTGTCGGGTTTATAGGCAAAATCTCCCAAAAACTTTGCCTTGATTTCTTTAAAATATCTGCAAATTCATAGGCTTTTGGGCCAAGGTCTCCTATGCCAAACTCAGATGGAAGCGAAGTTATATGCAAAAGAATTCCGCTTTTTCTATTTTTCAGCATTGCTGTTTTTATTATTAATAATTAAATAGCGTTTGGTGAATAATTCAATTTTTATTGAATTATTTATCTAAGTTGTGCTTAAACTTTTCTTAATTTAAATTTTTTAGCCAATTATTCACTAGGAACTAATTAGTTAGTTAAATTGCTAGCCAAGCCAAAAAGTTTAATAAGATAAGAAAAATCCTGAATTAATTTATTATCTAAAATGATTCTTTTTTCTTCTTTTAATTGAAAAATTTTATTTTGGATTTCAAATAAAATATTTTGAATCTCCCATGTATTTATATTTATTTTCAGTCTGCCAAAGATTGAAAATAAATTAATTATATCTTTTAAAAGCAGTTCATTTTTAAGGTCATTTGAAAATGAATCAAGTAATGCGAATAAAGCGCTTTCGGTTTTTAAATTTAATTTACTGAAATTTAAAACTTCATCTGAACAATTATTTCCAGAAAAAGAGTTGGAATTTTGGAATTTGTTTATTAAACTGGAAAGCTTTTCAATATCCTGATGAGTTAAATCTTTTTCCCTTAATATATTATAAATTGAAATTTTATTTAAAAATCCATCAAAATTACCTATATCATCTTTTATAAAATCATAGTTGATCCAGGGTTTAACATAATCATGAAAAACATTTATTGCATTATTTTCCTCTGCAATGTTATGTGTCAATATATTAAGCTTATTGTTTATAATGTTATTTAAAATTTCAATTTGTTTTTCCTTGCTTAAATCATCAAAAGTAAATAATTCAAATCCCTGTAATTTTTCAAAATAATCATCTAAAAAATTCAATGGCTTGTTTTTAATTATTTTCTCAATTTCACTTGAAAAGCTATCGGCATAATTTAATGTATCATTAAAATTTTTACAGCTCAATTCATTAATATATATACATAATATTACTTTTTCTTTTAGATTATCCTCAAGGTAATCTTTATTATAAATGCCGGCAAAATTATAAAAAAATTTTTTCAGGGTAATTTTTGAAATTGATGCTGCAGTTCCTGAAACTATTTTTATGTAATTATTTTCAACATGTTTCAAATTAAATATCTGTGTTTTATAATTATAGAAATCATATTTTATCTGGTTATCATTAAAATTATTTATTTCTTTTATTTCCTCCATATTATCCGGATTATTATTTTCTTCAGATCCATTAAATAATAAATTTGAAATTAAATGAGCAGCTACTCTTTTAGGACTATAAACTGACCCTTTTACTTCTTTATTATAAATTGATGCACCATTTATATCTTTATTCAAATTGCTTTTCGCATTTACCAGTATTTTTAAAATCATATTCTCCAAATCTTCCCTGTTAAAATCTTCGGCCAGTTCAATTGCTCTGCATGCATGCCTTAGTATCTGAATTGATTCAATTCTGTAAATATCATCAAAAAACCACCCGTCACTTGACTGCATTAGCATTGCTTGCCTTTGCATCTCTAAAAGGCTTATAAATTTACTCTTTTTTATTTCATTATCACTTTCACTTGATTTATTATTAAGATAATTCCCTTTGATTTCAGGTTTAATTTCATCGATTAAATATTTATTTAAAAAATTCCAGACATTAGCATCACTTCTATCATTTATTACATTTATATAATCCAATAATATAACGAGCGGATCTCCTACCTCTGGTTTAATATACGAGCTCACCTCTTTTTTAAATATGACATCAATTTTTGTTCTAAGCAAACTTACTGCTTCCCTTAGCGGGGCTCTCCATTTTTGATTCCATTCAGAATGATGATCTTCTCCTGAAGAACAACCGCAATCCTCTTTCCATCTGCATAATGAATGCCTGCAACTCCAGGAAGTATTTTCAATAATTTTAACTTCATATGCCGGTGAAAAATTTTCAAGGTATTCTCCAAAAACAGTAAGTTTTGCCATTTGATTATTTCCAATAGACTTAAGACAGTAAGCCAAAGCCATATCACCAAATTTTTTGTGGTGGCCATATGTTTCACCATCTGAAGCTATAATTATAATTTCAGGCTGTTCCTGATTATAAAAAGGAGCATTAATCAAACTTCCGGCAAAATTTTCACCATTGCTTAATAAATCTCCAAAAGACACACCGATAGATATACTTTTATCATAAAAAAATATCACTATCTCTTTTCCCGATGGCAGTCTGCATAAATAAGGCATCCTTGTATTAATATTGCCATCAGTTACTCCTGCCCAATTTTCTTCTTTGTTATCCTTTCTAAAGATTTTTCTGAATTTTAATGCTTGATCAGGAGAAAGAATTGTAAATTTTATATTAAACTCCGCCAATGCTTCCAAAGTATCATAATCAACAGCTGTTTCAGCAATCCACATTCCTTCAGGTTTTCTGTTAAAGTTGTTTTCGAAATCTTTTATAGCCCAATACACCTGAAGATATTTATCTTCTCTGTCAGCAAAAGGCATAATTAAATGGTTGTAAGTCTGAGCTATGGCAGAGCCATGCCCGGAAAACAATCTGAAGCTTTCAGTATCTGCCTTGATTATTCTTTCAAAAGTCTTAAATTTATTTTCCTTCAGCCACTCTAAAAGTGTCGGACCAAAATTAAAACTTATCCTGGAATAATTGTTAACTACATCTTCAAGTTTATTTTGAGAATTTAAAATATGTGCAAAACCATTTGCACTATAGCATTCAGCTGTTATCTTTTCATTCCAATCGTGATATGGAAATGAACCTTCCTGCAACTCAACTTTTTCAATCCAGGGGTTTTTTCTAAATGGCTGGTAAAAATGCCCATGTATACAGATATATCTTTTTATGTTTTCCTGTTTATCCATGCTAATACCTAAAATAAATACGTACAAATAAAATAAAGATACATAAACTTATAAATACATAGATGCCCATTAAGTGTATAATTTTCTCTAAATTCCATCACTTTCCAGCAGCTGCTGTTTAAGTAACAGCCACTAAAACAGATTTATTTTCTTAAATACTTGAAATTTCTTTTAAAAAATAATACCCCTAATGGCGGCAATGTAATGGAAAGTGAATAATTACGGCCATGGCTTATTATTTTTTCAGCTCTCGCCTTACCAAAATTACCATGTCCGCTGCCACCGTAAATTTCAGAGTCACTGTTAAAAATTTCTTTCCATATGCCAGGTGCTGGTACTCCTATTCTGTAATTATATCTTGGTATTGGAGTAAAATTACAACAGATAAGAATGTAACTCAATTCAATGCCTTCAGAAATTCTCAAAAAAGATAACACGCTGTTCTTATCATCATTGCAATCTATCCATTCAAAACCTTTGGAGTTAAAATCGTTGGAAGATAATGACGGTTCCTTAACATATAAATTATTAAGTTCCTTTACCAGCATGTAAACAGATTTATGCATGTCCTTATCAAGTAAATTCCAATCTATGCTTTCATCATGATTCCACTCATTTACCTGTCCAAATTCATCACCCATAAACAATAATTTCTTCCCTGGAAAAGCATACATATAACTTAGTAAAAGCCTTAAATTTGCAAATTTCTGCCACTTGTCTCCAGGCATTTTGCCAAATAAAGATTTTTTTCCATAAACAACCTCATCATGGGATAAAGGTAAAACAAAATTTTCGTTAAAAGCATACCAGAATGTAAAGTTCAAATCACTTTGATGATGTTTTCTGTATATGGGATCTTTGGAAAAATAATCTAAAGTATCATGCATCCAGCCCATGTTCCATTTCATTCCAAAACCTAGACCGCCAAGGTTTGCAGGTTTTGTTACCATTGGCCATGCAGTAGATTCTTCAGCTATTGTTTGCACATCCGGATATTCTTTATAAATTACTTCATTTAACTGCCTTAAAAAATCAACAGCCTCAAGATTTTCTCTTCCTCCATACTTATTTGGCAACCACTGTCCTTCTTTTCGGGAATAATCCAGATAAAGCATTGATGCTACCCCATCAATTCTTATTCCGTCAATATGATACTTGTCAAGCCAGAATAAAGCATTGTTTATAAGAAATTCCTTCACTTCATATCTGCCATAATTAAATATCATACTTTTCCAGTCAGGATGATAACCAAGCCTTTTATCAGCATGTTCATAAAGATGGGTTCCATCAAACAAATACAACCCATGTGAGTCACCAGGAAAATGAGAAGGAACCCAATCTAATATTACTCCGATATTGTTCTGATGCAGGTAATCAATAAAATACATAAAGTCCTGCGGACTGCCATATCTTGAAGAAGGTGCAAAGTATCCTGTAATCTGATATCCCCAGGAACCATAGAATGGATGCTCCATTATGGGAAGCAGCTCTACATGTGTAAATCCAGTTTTTTTAACATAACCTGCCAATTCTACTGCAAGCTCCCGGTAGTTTAAAAAACTGTTGTCATTAATATTTTTTTTCCATGACCCGGTATGCACTTCATATATCGAAAATGGTGAACTTAATTTATTGAATTCATGTCTGTTTTTCATCCATTCTTCATCATTCCAACGACAGGTAAGATCCCACAGTATGGAAGCAGTTTTTGGCGGCAGTTCGCAAAAAAAAGCAAAAGGATCGCTCTTATCTAAAAAGTCTATTTTGAATTTTGGCTTTATCCTGAATTTATACAGGGATCCATTTCTTAAATCAGGAATAAAAGTTTCCCATATCCCGGATTCATCTTTTCTATTTTCAAGTTTGTTTATGTTTTCATCCCAATTGTTAAAGTCACCTACTACACTTACACTATTTGCATTTGGAGCCCAAACTGCAAAATACCCACCTTCTGTTCCATTAATTTTTTTAAGATGAGCACCCAATTTATCGTAAAGTTTGAAATGATTGCCCTTTTTAAAAAGATAAATATCATAATCTGAAAACTGGTTTAGATATTCATTATTTTTTAAATTGCTCATCTGTTTATACAAAATAGAAGTTGACTTGCAAATAAGTTAAATAATTTTTGCATTTTAATATTTAATATAATATATATTAAATAAGAAATTAATTTAATAAAAAATAAATTTATATTTTTATTTTTTATCATATTTCGGCCAAAGCATAAAAAAGTAATTATCACAAAGGAAAATTTATGTTGAAAGTAGCAGTATGTTCGACAGAAGCTGTCCCATTTGCAAAAACAGGCGGCCTTGCTGATGTTGTTGGGGCTCTTCCGTTTTCTTTGAAAAAAATTGATATGGATATTATTATCATAATGCCTGGATACAACTTTATTTTTTCAAAATATAAAAATATAAAAAAAATTTTAGATAATATAGAAATCAAAATTAGTGAAAATTATATTGAATATTTTGATATTTTTAAAACAAATTACAATGGCATCGACTTTTACTTTATAAAAAATGATAAGTTTTTTAACAGAGAATACTTATATGGAACTCCACAAGGTGATTATGAAGATAATAATATAAGATTTGGCTTCTTATCCAAGGCAATACTTGCATTACTAAAAAATATTAAATTTAAAGCTGATATCCTACATCTTCATGATTACCACGTAGCTTTGACATCTGTTTTAATAAATGATGAAAAATTAAAAAAAACAAACAGCTTTTTTAAAGACACTCATGTCGTCTTTACCATACATAACATGGCCTATCAGGGAATATATGATGCTGGCACTCTTGATTTATTGGAAATAGATAAAACATATTTCAATATCGATGGTCTTGAGTTTTATGGAAAAATTAATTTTATGAAAGGCGGAATTGTTTATTCTGAAAAAATTACTACTGTAAGCCCCACTTATTCAAAGGAAATAGTAACACCCGAATTTGGACATGGCCTTGATGTTATACTTAAAACAAGGCAAAAAGATTTAAAGGGTATAATAAATGGTATTGATTATGATATATGGAACCCTGAAAATGATAAATTAATCGTGCATAATTTTGATATAAATGAATTGCATGGTAAGAAAGTATGCAAGAGATCACTTTTAGAAAATCTTTTTGCTGAAAGTGATCTATCAAAACCAGTATTGGGGATGGTCTCAAGGCTATCTGAACAAAAAGGAATAGATCTTCTTATTGAAATATTTGATTCTTTAATGAAAAAAGACATCTATTTAATAATTCTTGGTACTGGAGATGAAAAGTACATGAAGCTGCTTGGTGAGCTAAGTAAAAAATACAAGCAAAAATTCAGCCTTAACCTTACTTTCTCAGACAAGACAGCAAGAGATATTTATTCAGGAGCAGATATTTTTTTAATGCCTTCGCAATATGAACCTTGCGGACTTGGACAATTAATCAGCTTGAAATATGGAACCATTCCTGTTGTTAGAAACACAGGGGGTCTTGCAGACACAATAAATGACATAAATTCTGATGATGATACTCGGAATGGAAGCCAGGGATTTAAGTTTTTAGCTTATAATGGGGAAGAACTATATAAGGCAATTAGCAGGGCGATTGATTTTTACAATAATAAGGATTTATGGAAAAAAATTATGCAAAATGCAATGAGCTGTGATTTTTCATGGGATTATTCTGCAAAGCAATACAAGGAGCTTTTCATGAGTTTGCTTTAACATATTAAACTCTTTTATTATCCAAAATTCCATTTAAATAAATTAAGACTTAAAATATGACAGAAGAACAAATTATTAAAAAATACGAAGATCTGCTTAGAAGATATAATATTTTAAACAGAATATCAGAAATAGTAGCTTCGACTAACGAATTAGATAAAATACTTAGAATCATTCTAAAAGGAGTTACTTTCGGTGACGGTTTTGGATTTAACAGGGCGTTTTTATTTCTTGCAGACCAAAAAATAGACCATCTTAAAGGAAAATTAGCAATTGGCACCGAAACAGCAGAAGAAGCATGGAAAATCTGGGGAGAAATTCAAAAGAAAAACTATTCTCTGGAAGAATTTCTTTCGCAGGAAAAATTAATAATTGAAGAAAATTTGTCTTTAAACGAGAGGTTAAAAAAAATAACTATTCCAATAACATCCGGAAAAATTATTGAACAATGTCTCACTAATGGAAATCCGGTAAATATTGATTTGACACTGGAAAATCCATCCCCGGACATAAACCAGTTTTCTGATGCTTCACTTATTGAAAACGAGATTCTTGATCTTATTAAACATCCTAAATTTTGCATAATTCCGCTAATCAGCAGAACTAAAAAAGTAGGGATTTTAATTGTTGACAATAAATATAACGGCAGGGAAATAACAAAGGAAGATATTATCTTTTTAATGATGCTGGGCCAGTTTGCAGCTTCTTCCATAAGAAACACAATTATTTACAATGAGTTAAAAGAAAATTTAAATAATCTTGCAAAAGTAAATTATCAGATAAAAATTCTTAAAGAATATAACGAAAATATAATTGAAAGTGTCCCGCTAAGTATGTTTGCGGTTGACAATAATTTCAACATTACTGCCTGCAATAAAAATTTTTCCGACATAATGCATATTTCAAAATATGATCTTATTGGTAAAAATATAAAAAATTTTGTAATAAAAATTAATGATTTTAATCTTGTAGATGAGATTTCAAATGTAATGGCTGATAAAAAAGTTGAAGGTTTTTACAAAGTAAAGTTGGAGATGAATAATATTATAAATGAATCAATATATGATCTGTTTCTTGTAATGCTAAAAGATTCTAAAAACAATATCAATGGGGTAATAGGTATTATTGAGGATGTTACGATAACTGTAAAACTTGAGAAATCACTACAGGAAGCAAGAAGATTTGCAGAACTGGGAAAATTTTCAGCAACAGTTGCACATGAAATAAGAAATCCTCTGGTTTCCATAGGCGGTTATGCAAACAGGATTAAAAGAAGATACGAAGAAAGACAGGAATTTGACGTCAACGATGCCGAAGTAATTACAAGCGAAATTAAAAGGCTTGAGGAAATTTTAAATGATATTTTAGATTATGCTTCAGATAAAAAAGTTGATTTTAAAGTTATAAATTTAAGTGAAGTTTTAAAATATTGCCTTGAACTGGCTAAGATTTTTGCAGAACAGAATAATATCAATATTAGTTTATTGACAGGTAGAGAATTTTTAGATAATCAAAATTTGATCATAAATGGTTCTTATGACAATTTAAAACAGGCATTTATTAATGTGTTAAATAATGCCCTCGAGGCAAGCTCTTCAAAGCAAAACGTTTATTTTGATACATCAATCATCGAAGAATTTAAACAAAAATGGGTCGAGATAAAGATTAATAATAAGTCTATGATCCAAAATGAAAAGGATCTTTATAAAATTTTTCTGCCATTTTATACAACAAAAATACATGGAACAGGACTTGGACTTACTTTAACAAAAAAGATTATTGAAGAACATTCCGGGAATATAGATGTTGAAAGTAACTCTGAAAGTGGTACAACGTTTATTATAAAGTTACCTTTAATTAGAATTGAAGATAATATTTAAAAAAACTTAAATTAATATTTATTTTTTTTACTTAAAATATAAAATATTTTGATAAAATGAGGCTTTAAAATAAATTTTGGGAGGATTTTATTTATGAAAAAGGTACTTGTAGTTGAAGATGAGACGTCCATAAGGAATTTATATAAAGAGGAATTAATAGATGAAAGTTATGAGGTTATCACCGCTGGAGATGGATTTGAAGGATATGAATTATTTAAAAAAGAGCATCCTGACCTTATAACCATTGATTTAAAAATGCCAAATATGAATGGCATTGAACTTTTAGACAAAATAAGAAGAGAAGATAAAAACACCCCCATAATAATTTATTCAGCTTACAGTGAATTTACCCAAAATTTCTCAACGTGGGCAGCTGATGAATACCTCGTTAAATCTTCTGATCTGACTGAGTTTAAAGAAAAAGTCAAAGAACTGCTTCTTGGTAAAAGATAATACTGGCAAACAAAATATCGGGCATAAAAAAAACGTACCAGGATATTATTGTTTACTTATAAGGGAGGCTAAATGCCAGAATTTAGAAAAGATATCATATTGGATGAGTGGGTCATTATTGCTTCAGAAAGAGCAAAAAGACCCGAAATGTTTAAGGAAGAAAAAATAAAAATTGAGAATCCTCCGGGAATGGTATGCCCGTTTGATAAAGGTAATGAAAATATGACTCCACCCGAAATATTGAGGTTGGATATAAATGGAAATGTTATTGAGAATTCAAACCCGGACTGGCAGATACGAGTTGTACCGAATAAATTTCCTGCCCTAAAACCACTGGCTGCTCCAGGATCAAAACTTTATGGAATATACAGTATAATGGATGGTTTCGGTTTGCATGAAGTTATAATAAATTCCTCACAGCATATATCGCACTTAAGCAATCTAAGTAAGTCTCAGATAAGACTTATTGTTGACGTATACGCCAGAAGATTAAGAGAGATAAAAAAAGATCCCAGAATTGAAAGTCTTATTATCATGTTAAACCAGGGCAAGGATGCAGGCGCCTCACTTGAACATACTCATTCTCAAATTTTTGCCTTACCTATTAATTCACCTGTTCTTGAAAAAGAACTTCGTGGTACATTAAGATACTACAGGCGCCATAAACGCTGTGCTGTTTGTGAAATATTAGTCTTTGAAGCCAAAGAAAATAAAAGAGTAGTTTTTGAAAACAGTCATTTTGTGATAATTCATCCTTTTGCATCAAGAAATCCATTTGAAACGTGGATTATACCAAAAAAGCATTACCCTAATTTCGAAAATATTGAAGAAGAAGAAATACAATCTTTTGCAGAATGTTTAAAAATATTAGTTGATTTCTTTTATAACGAACTAAGCAATCCCTCATTTAATTATTATATCCATACAGGACCTCTTCATACAAAAACAGACCATCACTATCACTGGCATTTTGAACTCATACCAAAACTATCTATAAAAGCAGGATTTGAGATAGCAACAGGGATAGATATATGTATAACAACACCAGAAGATACTGCTAAATTTATGAAAGAGAAATTAAAAATTTGAATCAGGACTTATTGAATTTCTATGAAATTTTATTTTTTTCAATTCTTATTTTACTATCAGATAGAATTTTGACGGCATCATTATAAGTAAGCAGTTTATTCTTGGCACCTTTATATTTCAGTACAGAATGAGAATTTACAATTGCAAGCTTCAAGGAAAATTCAATATCCTTTGTCTTAATAAAGCCTGCAAGAAAAGTAGACGAAAAACTATCCCCTGCTCCCGTTGTCTCAACAACTTTTATATCTAAGGGGTATACTACATAATGATTATTATTATAGTCAATGCAATTTATTGGCTTTTTACCATCTGTTATTATGACTATTTCAGGCCCTAATTCTTTTAAAGCAAGAATATTTACTTTAGAATCATTTTTACCTGTTAAAAGTGAGGCTTCTTCATTATTTAGTATTAAAATCTCCGTATTCTTTAATATCTTTTCTAAATAACGTGCTCCTTTTTCACAAAGATAGTTATTGGGATTAAAAATAATTCTTACTTTATTTTCATTTGCACAAGCTGTAATATGCTCTAATGTTTTAAAAGACTTTCCTATCATGGTTGATAGATAAAACCAGTTGGTTTTTAATTTCTCTTTACTTAATTTTGAATAGTTCAAGGTATCATTTGCACCTCTGAAAGATAATATGGTTCTGTTATGCTCTATACTATCAAGTATTATGGAATAACCGGTTTTTTCCATTGGTAAAGAGCTTATTTCACCTAAAAAATCCACATTTTCTTTATGGAGCTCGTCTAAAATCCTAGTCCCGTTACTATCATTGCCAACTTTTCCAATATATGCAGCATTTAAACCCATCCTTGCCAGGCAGACAGATGCATTAGTCCCGCCTCCACCGGTAAAAAAGTCAAGCTCATTGATAAGTAATTTTGAACCTAACGGATACGATATGAAGGTTTCTTCATTATTTATAGTTTTTATCACAATAGATTCAGCTCTATCAGTGTAAACAAAAGCATCAATTGTGCTGGAGCCTATCGCAATTACATCATACATAGATTTATTTTCATTTTAAAATTTTATCTTTAAAAAGATCTTCAATTAATAGTAAACCTTTTTAACATAATTTTCTCTACAGATACTGAAAATCTATAATTCTCTTTAATAATTTTATCTGTAAAAACAATTATTTCTACTACATTATACTATTATATCCATCTCAATTAATAATTTAAAAATTTAAATATTAAAGAAAACCGATTATTTTTTAAGCTATCTTCCATCAAAAAAACGCTGCCAAACCAACAGTTAGCAGATACCCTGGGGGGGTTGATACAGAACTTATTGGCTATGCCAGACCTGATATCGACAAGTCCATTTTGATACCTCCGGAAGATATTGCTAAAACAGTTATTTATATGCTTAAATTATCAGACAACTCATGGGTAGATGAAATTTATATTCGAAGAAGAGCAGCAAAGCTATTTTAATTGATGTAAATTTTGAACATTTTTCGGTAATATGATAATATATAAATCGCTTGAGATTTTTATATACCCTGTGTTAATTTGAAAATTTTTGCTGGGGGTGCCATTTTTGGCTGAGAGGCTCATATGAACCGACCCTTTGAACCTGACCTAGGTAGTACTAGCGTAGGAAAGCAGATATTTAAATTTAAAAAATATTTGTGAAAAAACTACCGGCATTATCTGGTCGGTAGTTTTTTTATTTTTAAATTGGATTTAAGTTATATCAATTATTAAACATCTTGCAAGGGGGGATTATGAATATAGCTGATTGTCTGGAAAAAATCAGACAGAAAAAACCACTGATACATCATATAACAAATTGGGTAACCATATATGATTGCGCCAATATTACCAGAGCCATAGGAGCCCTACCCGTTATGGCGCACGCTAAAGAAGAGGTGGAACAAATGACTTCAATAGCTGATGCACTTGTTTTGAATATAGGGACTTTAACCATTGGTTTGGTAGAATCAATGGTTCTGGCAGGAAGAACTGCAAATAAAAAAGGTATTCCGGTTATTTTAGATGTTGTTGGCGCAGGAGCAACAGATTTTAGAACCAAAAAAGCAAAAGAAATTTTAAAAAAGGTGAAAATTTCCGTACTTAAAGGAAATTCCTCTGAAATTGGAACAATGGCAGGAGTAGAGGCAGAAACCAAAGGGGTGGAAGCAATATCAGTAAAAGGAAATTTAACCGAAATAGCAAAAAATCTGGCAAAAATGGAAAAACTCACTGTAGTCATTACAGGAGAAGAGGACATTATTTCTAATGGAATAGACACTTATATATGTAAAAACGGCCATTATATGCTGGGAAAATTTGTAGGAACCGGTTGTATGGCTGCTTCACTAATTGGAGCCTTTTCTGCTGTAGAAAAAGATTATGTATACGCTTCTACAGCTGCTCTATCCTGTTTTGGAATAGCAGGTGAGCTTGCTGCAGAAAATGCTAAAGGACCTGGTACGTATAAAATTAATTTTTTTGATGAAATATTCAACCTTAATTCAGGATCAATAGGCAAAATGAAAAAAATCGAAAAAATTAGTTAAAAATAAAAATCGTGAATATATAAAAAATTAAACATAATTAGAAAAATATTTATATTAAAAAAGTTATATATAAGCAAAACCAAAATGAATACCATCAAACATAAACAGGAACTACTGAACATCGTAGACTTATATTTTATTACTGATTCCAGACTAACCCGAAGAGGGATAATTGAAGATATTAAATCTGCCATTAATGCGGGGGTTAAAGCGATACAATACAGAGAAAAGGAAAAATCTACGCGAGAAATGCTGAAAGAAGCAGATAAGATAAAAAATATATGTAAGAAAAATAATGTTTTATTTATAGTAAATGATGGAATCGATATTGCATTAGCTACAGATGCTGATGGGGTACATCTTGGAAATAATGATATGCCTTATGAGATTGCAAGAGAATTATTAGGTAAAAATAAAATTATTGGTTTGACTGTCCATAATATGAAAGAGGCAAAACGTGCTGAAAAATTAGGTGCAGATTATATTGGAGTAAGTCCAATTTTTAAAACCAGAACTAAACCAGATGCTGGAATACCCAAGGGACTTGAGCTAATTAAAGAGGTAAAAAGTAATACAACAATTCCATTTGTAGCAATTGGAGGGATAAACGAAAATAATATAAAAAGCGTACTGACCGCAGGTGCAAAATCAATAGCCATAATATCAGCAATAGTCACCAAATCAGACGTTGAAAGAGAGTGTAAAAAATTCAGGGACATTATCCTGACGTACTATGGTGCATTATGAATAACCTATAGACGGCATTTGTAAAATAATAAAAATTACCATAAAAGGAGATTGATTATAAATGAGTCAAATAAATGAAGCAAAAACAGGCAATATTACAGAAGAGATGAAAATAGCAGCTAACCAGGAAGGCCTTAGTCCTGATTATATAAGAAAACATATAGCTGATGGAAGTGTTGTTATTCCCTATAACAAAAAACATAAAACTATTAATAAATTATCAGCCATTGGAAAGGGACTTAGAACAAAAGTTAATGCCAACATTGGAACATCTCCAGAACATGCTGTCTTAGAAGAAGAACTGGAAAAATTAAAAGTAGCCATGGAGGCAAAGGCAGATACAGTTATGGACTTAAGTACTGGCGGAGATATAGACAAAATAAGAAGAACTATTATAGAAAATTCCCTTATTCCGGTAGGGACGGTTCCTATTTACCAGGCTGCCGTAGAAGCCTCCCGCAGAAAAGGCATTGTTAATATGAGTGAGGAAGAAATTTTTGAAGTAATTGAAAAACAAGCTGAAGACGGGGTGGATTTTATGACTGTTCACTGTGGAGTAACTATGCAATCCATCGAAAGATTGAAAAATCAGGGAAGGACTTTGGATATTGTCAGCAGAGGGGGAGCTTTCCTTACAACCTGGATACTGCACAACAATAGAGAAAATCCACTTTTTGAAAATTTTGAAAGACTTCTAAAAATAGCAAAAAAATATGATGTTACTCTAAGTCTTGGAGATGGGATGAGACCAGGGTGTATAGCTGATGCCACTGACAGGAGCCAGATACAGGAAATTATAATTTTAGGAGAACTGGCACAAAAAGCACTAAAAGAGGGGGTACAGGTAATAATAGAAGGACCAGGTCATATGCCCATTAACCAGATAGAAGCAAACGTACTTCTGGAGAAAAAGATTTGTAATAATGCTCCGTTTTATGTTTTAGGCCCATTGGTTACTGATATAACTCCAGGGTATGATCATATAACAGCGGCTATTGGCGGAGCTCTTGCTGCACATTACGGTGCTGATTTCCTGTGTTACCTTACACCATCTGAGCATTTAAGACTGCCTACTGTAGAGGACGTAAGAGAAGGAGTAATAATTACCAGAATTGCAGCTCATGCAGCAGATATATCCAAAGGAATTAAAGATGCAATTAATAAAGATATGGAAATGGCAAGAGCAAGAAAAAATCTTGATTGGGAAAGACAAATAAACCTGGCTATTGACCCTATAAAAGCTAAAAGAATAAGAGAGGAAAGTAAAATTACTAGCGATAAGTGCACTATGTGTGGAGAGTATTGCGCAATTGATGTTTTAAAAAAATATTTAAAAACTGATAAAACGAGCTGTTAAATGTAAAAATTTAAAAATTCATAGAAAGGTATATAAATGGATATAAACAAAATAGGTGGAGAGTTTGGACTTATAGAAAGGCTCACCAAAAAATCCACAAACAAACAAGTAATTAAAGGCATTGGTGATGATGCCGCTGTTATAAAATTTGGAGATGATTATCTTCTTTTTACCACAGACACACAGGTTGAGGGTGACCATTTTTCTCTTGATTATTTTACCCCCCGGCAAATCGGAAAAAAAGCAGTTGAAATTAATGTATCCGATATTGGGGCTATGGGAGGAGAACCAAAATTTTTTTTGGTATCCCTAGTTATTCCAAAAACCATGGATGTAGAGATTATCGAAAATATTTATAAGGGGATGCGGGAGGCTTGTAATAAATATGAAATCGAAATTGTTGGTGGTAATATAACCCATGGAACACAGCTGATTATAGATATATCTATGATTGGTGAAGCCCCAAAACAAAACTTAAAATTTAGATCAGGTGCAAAACCAGAGGATGTTATCATGGTAAGCGGCGATCTTGGTTCAAGTACAGCAGGCCTAAATCTTTTTTTAAAAAATATTGATGGTTTTGATGATGTAAAAAGAAAACATATCGAGCCGGAAGCTAAATTTTATAAAGTTAAGCCATTTCTTAAATACATAAATGCGATGATAGATGTTTCAGATGGCCTTGCTTCAGAAGTTACCAGGATATGTGAACAAAGTAAAACCGGAGCTATAATTTATGCTGATTCTGTTCCCATAAAGCAAACCACTCAAAAAGCTGCTCAAGCCTGTCATAAAAATGCCTTGGATTTTGCCTTATATGGAGGAGAAGATTTTGAATTGGTATATACAGTTTCCGAAGAAAATATGGATAAAGTTAAAGGTATTGTAGTAGGAAAAATAATCAAAAAAAAAGTAGTAAGAATATTAAAAGATGGGAAAGAAGAAACGATATCAGGGCATGGGTACGATCACTTCTTAACCAATGTATAAAGTTTTTTAAATTAACTATTTTATTAGATAAATTGATATAAAAATTATAAATAATAAACAGGAATAAAAATACCTGTTACCATTCTCAAAAAGGGTGGAGGTACTGTAACTAAATTATCCAAGACAGTAAGCTGGCTGTTGTCCAGATTACATTGGAGAATTATAGATGAAACTTTTTAAATTAAATCCATCCTTAAAATAAATGTATTTAACTTCCCGTCAGACTTAAAATCCAAAGTTGCCTTAAGA
>JAPLCN010000017.1 GCA_026392215.1 Actinomycetota bacterium
AAAATAATTATAAAATATTTAGGAGAATCTTAAAAATGAATAAAAGAATATTAATTGTAGATGATGAAAAAAACATAAGAACGACTCTTTCTGCCTATCTTATAAGCTTGGGCTATGAACAGGAAATAGCGGTAAACGGACAGGAAGCATTAGATAAGCTAAAAGATTCCAAATATGATCTAGTCCTGCTTGATATAAAAATGCCTGTTATGGATGGAATCCAGGTATTAAAAGAAGTGAGAAGACTTGAAGATAAAACCAATGTTATTATGATGACTGCTTATGGGACGATTGAAAATGCTGTTGAATCAATGAAACTTGGTGCAGTTGACTTTATAAGCAAACCTTTTACACTTGAAAATCTTAAAACTATGATAGATGCTGTATTTAGCAGAGAAGAGTTGTCTGAATCAAATATTGCAGGTTTTAAAGAATTGATTGAATTTGCAAAAAAATGTATTAATGAGAAAAAATATGATAAAGCAATTGAATATTTGAAAAAAGCTATGGTTGAAAAACTGGAATCTCCTGAACCTCAGAATCTACTGGGAGTATTATATGAATTAAAAGGAGATTTATCAAAAGCAGGTAAGCACTACAGAGCAGCTCTTGAACTTGACCCAAC
Organism: Actinomycetota bacterium; assembly: GCA_026392215.1. GTDB lineage: Bacteria > Actinomycetota > Humimicrobiia > Humimicrobiales > Humimicrobiaceae > JAMDDL01. Next base: position 626 of record JAPLCN010000017.1, read on the forward strand.
ATATAGGCCATCACAGGATAATCTAGAGAGAGTGACTGCCTTCAAATATATGTCAAATGGAATAAAATTTGATTCAGAGGAAAAAGAAGAGAGGAAGTAGGTGTATATAATTATTGTAGGATGTGGCAAAGTTGGTTCCAATCTTGCAAAGGAATTATCTTTGAATAACCATGATGTCGTTGTGATTGACAATGATCCCGAGAAATTTAATCAGTTAGGTTCGGGTTTTAATGGTAAGACAGTTCTTGGTGTACCGATTGACGAGGATATTTTAATTCAGGCAGGAATTGAAAAAGCAGATGCACTTGCAGCAGTTTCTCCCGATGAAAATATGAATATCATGGTTTCCCAAATAGCAAAAGAACTATACAAAGTACCCAGGGTAATTCCAAGGATATATGATCCTGAAAGAGATATCTTTTTCCAGGAGCTTGGATTAAATACTATGTGCCTGACAACTCTTGCAGTATCCCATGTTAAAAAAGCACTTGAAAAGACATCCGGAGAAATATGGCATACTTTTGGCCATAAAAGCATAGGTTTAAAATTCCAAAGTCCTGACTTCAAGTATATTGGCAAGCTTATAAAAGATATAAATACGGGCAGTTTTATTATTTTTGGAATTATCAGAGATGATGAATTTTTCCTTGCGGATCCTAGCTTTAAGATAAACAAAGAAGATGTAATGGTAATTGCGCAATATATTTAAACAAAAAAAATAATAAGGGAAAAACAATGTTTCTTATAATAATTGGTGGAGGGAAAGTAGGGTATTACTTGGCAAAAACCCTTGCTAATCTTAAACACAAGATCACAGTAATTGAAGCCAATAAAGAGATTTGCATGAATATAGCAAACACTACAAACAATCTTGATATAAGCGTAATAAATGGAGACGGTACTAGTATAAACTATCTTATTGATGCAGATATAGAATATGCAGATGGGCTTATTTCAGTAACCGGAAAAGATCAGGATAATCTGGTTGCGTGTCAAATAGCAAAAAGGAAATTTAATATAAAAAAAACTATTGCCAGGGTCAATAATCCCAAAAATATCAGGATATTTGAAAGACTTGGAGTAGATTCTGCTGTCAGCAGTACTTCTTCAATAGTAGATATAATAGAAAGAGAAGTATTTATATCAGGCCTTAAGTATCTTACATCGGTGGGCAATATTTCAATAAATGAGATAAAAATAATGCCCGATTTTCATTCCGTAGGAAGAAAAATCAAGGATTTGGGAGTATCTGAAGACAGTATAATTATTTCTATAATAAGGAATAATGACGTTATTATTCCAACCGGTTCTACAATCATAAATGCTAAAGATGAAATAATAGCAGTATCTAAAAAGGGTAATGAAACTAAACTAGAAAAAATTCTCGGTAAGATTTAAATGTTTAAAAAGATTAAGCAAAATTTAATTGGACTGGCAATAGAGCTGGCTTTTGCAGCCGGCTTAGCAATTCTAGGATTATTAATCTGTACTATTTTATATTTCTGGAGATAAATATTGCTTAATTCACAGACTTCTGCATTTAAAATCATTGGTTATTATGTTGGTAAAATAATTACAGTACTTGCAATATTGCAAATACTGCCAATAATAACTTCAATTGTTTATAAAGAATGGGACATTGTCTTTGATTTTACAATCAGCATGTCACTAGCTTTGATACTTGGTTCCCTGCTGGTAATTTTTTTTAATTCAGCAAGGAGAAGAAAGATTGACTGGAGCCATGGAATGATAATTGCTGCCCTTTCATGGTTTGCCGGAATGATCTTATGTGCAATCCCATATTATTTAAGTGGTAATTTTAACAGTTTTCTTGATTCCCTTTTTGATGTAATGAGTGGTTTTACTACAACAGGAGTTGTGCTGATTCAGGATTTGGACCACGTATCAAACGGTATAAATATGTGGAGGCATGTCCTTACATATCTTGGAGGGCAGGGAATGGTTGTTCTTGCTCTTACTTTTCTTGTAAAAAGTACAAGCGGTTCTTACAGGATGTATGTTGGTGAAGCCAAAGACGAGCAGCTTCTTCCAAATGTAATAAATACCTCAAAAGCTATCTGGTTTATAAGTATTGCTTATTTGGTTTTCGGGACCATAGTCTTGTGGGTAACAGGTATTTTTATAGGTCTTCCTGTAGACAAGGCATTCCTGGACGGGTTGTGGGTATTCATGGCAGCATGGAGTACAGGTGGTTTTGCACCACATACCCAGAATATACTGTATTATCATAGCCTGTGGTATGAACTGGCAACGGTTGTGTTTTTTGTTATAGGGTCTTTCAATTTTGCGCTTCACTTTGCATTGTGGAATAAAAACAGGAAAGAAATTGTCAGAAATATTGAAATACAATCCATGTCAATTACAGTAACAATTCTTACAATCATCACAATTGCCGGGTTAATGAAACTAAATGTCTATCCAAATATCGTGTCAACATTTCGAAAAGGTTTTTATCTTTTAATATCAGGCCATACTACTACCGGATTTATGACTATATATGCTAAGCAGTTTTTTACGGAATGGGGGAATCTGGCACTTTTTGCAGTAATAATTGCAATGCTTATAGGAGGAAGTGCATGCTCTACTGCCGGAGGTTTTAAAGGGCTGAGAATGGGTATTATTTTCAAAGGTTTTTTTAGAGATGTAAAAAGGATAATACTTCCTGAATCCAGAGTGCAGATAGATAAGTTTCATCATATAGGTGATACTGTACTTGAAGATAAACATTTAAGGAGTGCAATGCTTATAGTACTTGCCTATATTTTGACTTTCGCTATTGGGACTCTGGCAGGGGTATTTTTTGGATACCCGCTTTCTTCTGCGGCGTTTGAATCCGCGTCTGTTACAGGAAATGTTGGGTTAAGCATAGGAATCACCACGCCGGGTATGCCAAATGCCTTAAAGATTATATATATAATTATCATGTGGGTTGCGAGGCTTGAATTTATGTCTGTGTTTGCCCTTGTAACTTATATATTTACGGGAGCAAGAAGAAGATGGTTGCATTAAAAATGTTTTTTAGCGTATTATTTGCAGGAGTTTTGATTGCCGGAAGTTCAAATGCTTTGGAAGTAGGCAGTAATGAACTGATAAGCAGTGCAAAAGATTATGACAAAAAGGAAATAGTATATTCTGGTGAAGTTATTGGAGATATTATGAAAAGAGGACAGAATTGCTGGATAAATATTTCCGATGGAGATAATGCCATCGGAGTCTGGGCTGAAGAATCATTAGCTAAAAATATAAAATATAAAGGCAGTTATAAATATATAGGTGATGAAGTAAAAGTAACCGGGATTTTCAACAAAGCGTGTCCAGAGCATGGCGGAGATCTAGATATTCATGCTCAAAAAATTGAAATTATTCAGAAGGGATATATAAGTAAAAGACCAGTAAATATTTATTATATTTTAATTGCAGCCATATTGCTTGTAATTGCTATTATAATGAATCTCATAATTTTCAAAAAAAAATTATGAATTCATAAGAATTTGCTTCTGGATCGCCCAAATACAAATCATAGACAAACACCATAATTGGGAAATATGGTTAAATGCAATTGAAGAAAAAGACAGATTAACTGACAAAATTTTCCATATTATATGACATAATAAATTCTGAAGAAAATCCTGCAATTCTTGTAGTAAAATAATATTTTACTAATTTCTTTTCTTTAAATCCTATTCTCTCATATAACTTTTTAGCCTTAGGATTTGTGTCAACTACCTCAAGGATAACTTCCTTAAACTCTTTGTCTTTTGCAAGTTCAAACACCTTCTCTATAAGAATGGAGCCAATTCCCTGTCCTCTTACATCCTCATCAACAGCAATTAAATCTATTCTTATAACATCATTCTTAAATTTTGGAGACATTATTTTGTAAATAAAATAAATAAAATAACTTTGAATAGGATTGAAGTGCTCTCTTAAATCTTTATATTTAATTTCCATAAAATTTTTATTATCATAATGAAGACCGGCAATTCCTACAACTCTTTCATCCAATAAAGCATATAATACTCTGTCAGGATTTAAAGCTTTTTTATGGATTGCCAATGCTTTCTCCTTTGACTTTATTAAAGCTCTTATTTTCTTTTTGAAAGCAAAATAATAAATACTAATGGCCTGGTCTAATTGATTTTCATTGATTTTGCCTGTAATTTTGATATTTTTAGTCTTTTCCATCTATAGTAATCCCGCTAAATAGCCATTTCTGTTCTTTAAAAAGATTACCGTATTTATAAAAAGAAGTAAATAATTCGAATTGCTTTATTTAAAAAATATTTGACATTAGATATAATTCTAATAATATAATTCTGAGAGATTATATTAAATTAGTAGTATTTGCAGACTTTTTGTAAAATATTGTGACGAATTTAAACATGATAATTAATTAATCAGGACTAATGTTTGAATGTTTAAAAATCCTGGGAATCTACAATAGAATATATTTATTTCAAATAAAAAAAACCAAAATTATAAAATGAAGTTTTCGGGGATTATTCTTGCAGGTGGAGAAAGCACCAGGTTCGATTATAACAAAATTAAAATTAAGATAGGGAAAGTACCTCTTTTTATAGATCAAATTTTTAAATTAAATTTTTTTTGTGATGAAATTATTGTCGTTTCTAATTTAAAAAACTACAAAATAATATCAAATGAGTTTAATAATATTAAAAAATATTATAAATTTTATTTTCAGAAGAAAAACAAAATAATTGCTCCTATTAAAATAGTATTAGATGATGACAGTTTAACCAATAATAATTTTCAAAGTGTCGGACCAATTGCTGGAATATTTACCGGGTTAAAAGAAGCTAATAATCAATATAGCATAATACAGGCATTTGACATGCCTTTTACCTCATATAATCTTTTCAGTTTATTAATTAGTAAAAATGACCCTGAACATATTGATGCTGTGATGATAAAAACTCAAAAGGGAGTAGAGGTTCTTTGTGCCATATATTCTAAAAAGTGCATTGAGGTAATTTTACAGAATATTAAAAATAAGAAATATAAAATAACCGAAATACTACCATATTTAAATGTCCATTTTATTTCTGAAAAAGAGTTAGAAAGCTATAAAGTAGATCAACTTAATTTCTTTAATGTTAATAGCGAAATAGATGATTATAATTTTAAATCTATTTGGAACAATGGGCATTCAGAAAGTTTTGCCAGTAGTCCGGACATTGTAACTTATAAAAAGTGGGAAAACTTTTTTTATAGGGGAATTGAAAATAGGATAAACTAAAGAATTCAGATATTCATTTAAAAATATTTATAACTATCCAATCGTAAAACTTAATCAATAATAGGCTAACTTCCAATGAAAATCAATTCTACTTTTTTACATGGCTCTCTTTTATTTATGAGGAGGTTGTTATAAGAGAACTAAAGAAAAATTAATTTAATATTAAATTTAAATTAGAATTCTTTAAGTATTTTGACTTTTTTTTAATTCAATG
>JAPLCN010000087.1 GCA_026392215.1 Actinomycetota bacterium
GATTTAAATGATCTAAGCATTCCACCAGGGAATAAACTTGAACAATTGACTGGGAACAGGCAGGGACAATTTAGTATTAGAATAAACGACCAATGGAGAATTTGTTTTTATTGGGAAAATGGAATTGCCAGTTTTGTTGAAATAACTAATTATCATTAGGAGAAAACTATGGAAAAAATTATTAACATTAAACCAGGTGAAATTCTTTTAGAAGAATTTCTTAAGCCTTTAAAAATTAGTGCTTACAGGCTTTCTAAGGATACGGGAATGCCTGCTACACGTGTATCTCAGATTCTTAAAGGAAATCGCAGAATAACTGCTGATACCGCTTTAAGATTATCTAAATACTTTGGCAACTCTGCAGATTTTTGGATGGGAATCCAGGATGAATTTGATTTAAGAGAAGAAATACAAAGAATCGGTACTGAATTAAATAAAATTCCAAAAGCTGCCACTCTGAATTAATTACTACAATGATCAATCTTAAAAGTTTCTGTCAAAACAGATTAGATTTAAGTTAAAATATTTTCCTTAAATTAACTCCTTAAAAAATCTGGTTTGTGATTTCGTATCCTGGTGTTACCAAGCTTATTTAATATTTAGTTAATGGCGAATAACTAAATATTATCATACAAGGATTACATTCATTTTGTTCCTTTTATTGTCGATAAAAATGATAACATTATTATTAAAACGGTATTTCCCAGTAGAAATTTCCATAAAATATGCAAGGAGAGTTTAAAATGAAAAATAAAATGTACTATTCTTCTTTACAAATATATATACATTTGATATATATAATACATATATATCAACACCTTGAAAAGTGTGCATTAAAATGAAAAGAATAAGTATATTTTTAAGAGAAGATCAAATCAAAAGCTTAAATAAGCTAGCTGATTTAAAAAAAACTTCCTATTCAGAGTTAGTCAGGGAAGCAATTGATTATAAAATGTTTACTGAATTTGCCGGACCTTCAGATATTGAAATTTTAAAGAGTTCAAAAGGACTTTTGAAAGACAGATTTAAGCATGATATGAGCAGTGAAGAAATTGTAGATCATATAAGAAATGAATGGGAAACAAGAATTGAGAGAAATAAAAAACAGTAAAATTCTTATTGACTCTGATATTATAATTGATCACTTGAGAGGTTATAGCTACCTTGAAAAATTAATTGACAATATGTTGCAAAACACATGCCTTGTATCTGTCATTTCAATTTCAGAAATTTATTCACTTCTTTATCTTAATGAAATTGAAATGGTTGAAAAATTATTGTCAACTCTAAAAGCAGTAAATATTGATTCTGCAATAGCGAGGCTGGCCGGCAGTTACAGAATGAAGTATTATAAATCACATAATCTCTTAATTCCTGATGCTTTGATTGCTGCTTCGGTAAAAATAAGCGGGGCAATTCTTGTTACTAAAAATATTAAACACTTTCCAATGACTGATATTGATAAAATAAAACCTTATTAGATGCTCTTTTTTCAACCCGGATGCTTATTAATTAAATCTATGAAATTTTCATAAATAAGAAGATAGGATTCGCATTTCCGTTCTAAAAATGGTTTAGCATCATTTCTTATATTTTCCCAATTTAGTTTTTTTATTTTTTCGATTAAAACACTTTTTCACTTTTGTAATGTAATTTGCCGTGTATTCCAATTTGTTTGAAAAAGTGCGTTATTTAAAAAAATAAAAAAAATTTGATCTTATATTATAATATTTGCCGGTATGTAATATAATCTTAACTTTAAATACCAATTGAGATGGCCTCAAAAAGAAAACCGGGTAGATTATTTCAGTTAAATATTTTAGAAAAGGTGAGCTGATGTTTAAAAATAATAAGGTAAAAATTTTTGTAACTGTTTTAGTTACAGTTTTATTGCTGTCTTTTATTTTTCCGTCAATTGTGTTTGCAGACCAGACATCTGATGTAACGGCTTTTGCCACAAGGCTTTATGAAACCTGCCTCGGAAGGGGTCCTGATCCTGCGGGTCTTGAAAACTGGGTTAATAACCTTAAAACCGGCAGAGTATCCGGAGGACAGGCAGCATACGGATTTGTATTCAGCGAAGAACTCATAAGCAGAAACTTGGACAATGATCAGTTTTTGGTAATAATGTATAA
>JAPLCN010000097.1 GCA_026392215.1 Actinomycetota bacterium
AAAGCCTTGCAGGAATTAAAAGAGAGATTGCTTAAGAAATATCCAGAGGTGGAAATTATTCTCTATGGCTCCAAAGCAAGGGGAGATTTTGGTAAAGAATCTGATATCGATTTGTTAATCCTTGTTAAGTCTATAGTTAACAGTAGATTAGAAGAAGAAATTACTCACATTACGTTCGACATAGAGCTAAATTATGATGTAGTATTTGGAAAAATAATTGAAAATAGAGATTTCTGGAACATGCCTTTAGCTAAATTAATGCCTCTTCACTTAAATATAGATAAAGAAGGAGTTCATCTATGAAGCAGGGATTTATTGATTTAGCAAAATACCGTTTAGAGAAAGCCAAAAATACTTTATCCTATGCTAAAAGTTATATTGACGACGCTACTCTGGATTCTACGGTAAACCGTATTTATTATGCCGTGTTTTATGCTGTTAATGCATTATTAATAACACAAGGATTATATTCTTCCAAGCATTCAGGAGTCCGTGCAATTTTCAATAGAGAAATCGTAAATAAAGGGCTCATTGAAAAACAATGGGGTGAATTTTTTGCTGATATGTTTGATAGAAGACAAAAAGGTGACTACAAAGATTTTGTGAAATTTGAGAAACAAGATGTAGAAGAATGGCTTAAAAAAGCGGAGGAGTTTATAAATAAAATAGATAAGTTAGCATTCATCTTTTAAATGCATAAGAATTTGCTTCCACTTCCAACAAATATATAACGAGAATTTTCATATAGGACCCACACTTGGGATAGACAAGGGGATCAACTTTATAGATCTTTTTTATAAGCACAAATTTCCCACATATGGTATATTTCTGTAATATTATTCAATTAATATTTTAAATCTTAAATTGATATTTAAAGGAGAATATCTTGGAGATATTAATAACAGGTGGAGCAGGTTTTATAGGTTCTCATGTTGCAGCTACCAACTTATCAGCTATCCAAAATGATTTTGTTGGATAAATTAATATGGGAACTGGAATCAACCGAATTAGAACTGCAATGCAAGAAGCAGGACTTGAACTACCTATTTTCGAAAATGGAAATTTTTTCAAAGCTATATTTAAAAGAGTATTATCTGCTTCAAGTGAAGCAGAAAGTGAAGCAGATAATGAAGCAGAAAAACTTATAATTAAAGCACTTAAAAGTGAACCTGCAATTACGCGAAAAAAACTTCAAGATGTTACGGGATTATTAAGCAGCAAGATATATAGGACAATCACAAGTCTTAAAAATCAAAACAAATTAGTACGGCATGGCTCTGACAGAGCTGGCTTTTGGGAAGTAAACGAATAAGAAGTTTTGGTGATTTTGGAATTGACACTTTTATCACTAAAAGAAATGAAGTTGAATTCGATCTCTATGCATATTGTATGATGAACAATCATGTATATCTGCTTAGAAGAGAATCGTTTTTGAAGAGCTAAAGGCAAGCAAGATGCTAAGAGACTATATTATTGGTAAACTTGAACAAAATTATCAAATGCCTACGGTGGTTAATATCCAGGGCGCTGGGACTTAACAGGAATGTAGTCCAACTTAGCAAATGAGTCAATTAAGAACGTCCCCGATGACTCAAATTGCAAATTATACACAACATTATTAGATATTTAAAATAATGTTGTGTATAATAATAGCAAATAAGGAGATGTGATGAAAGTGATATTAGACTTAATTGTCGCAGAGAGCCAAAAAAATTTGCTGCTTAAAGAAGAATTAAAAAATAATATAAGCAGGCTGCCAAGAGGGATCGTAAAAGAGAGAAAGGTAAATGACAAAACCTATTACTATCTTGCCTACAGGGAAAACAGAAAGGTTATAAACAAATACATCGGTGATGATTCACTTAAGGCTAAAAAACTTTCTAAGCTTGTGGAAGAACGAAAAGCTTTTGAAAATCAGTTAAAGCAGCTGCAAAAGGACTGGAAAATATACAACAAGGTAGGAATAGAAGAAAGCAGCGACGGACTCAGGCAGGTAATTACAGAAAGTGCAAAGGGAAAAGATTTTAGTCTTTCACTTAGGGGATTTCTCGATATTTTTTACTCATGTAAGGATAATAAAGAAAAAATGTTTGCCTTAATTAAGCGGGAGCCTCTGCTCTATAAAAACGTCCCTGGTTATCAGTATGCCATGTGCGCAGCTACAGCAAACAAGCTGTCTAACGATTATGGCCTTGAGGTTCCATCTTGGGTATGGAAGGACAGATATTACATGAAGGAAATGTATTTTTGCGGTATCCGAAAAGGCAGGCTTAGAATATATAATATGCTCTATTCTCCGGCGGAATTCAAGCATCGGGGGTTGTTTGTGGATGAAAATATATTGGTGCGTGTGTAAGGAGGCATGAAAATGGAACAGTTTTATCTGGGAAAAGAAGAAATACTAAAAAACCTTGAGCTTATAAATGAAGAACTTAAATTAATTGATATGCATGGAGAAATTCTAATCACCGGAGGTGCGTCCATGTGCCTCGTTTTTTCTGCAAGGTCTGCAACTAAAGATATCGATGTAGTATATGAGCCCAAGACCATTATCAATGATATTGCAGCTAAAATTGCATTACAGAAGGGAATGCCAAAATCATGGCTAAACGATAGCGTCAAAGGCTTTATGAACGCAAAAGCCTATGAAAAGAAGATGTTTTTTAAAAACTATTCCAATCTGAAGCTATATTCAGTATTACCGGAATATCTGCTGGCAATGAAGTTAATGTCATCCAGGATGGAATCTGAAACTGATATAAAGGATATCATTTTTCTGATGAAGTACCTGAAAATAGATTCAACCGAAAAGGCAAACCAGGTGATAGAAACCGCATTTAAAGCTGAACACATTTTACCCAAAACAAGGTATGTCATTGAAGAGTGTCTGGAAAAAATTCTAGAGGAAAAGGAAAACAATGCTTCTAAAACCAATAAAACCAAATCAAATGAGTCAATTAAGAACGTCTCCGACGACCCCACCATATTTCAGCCGAAAAGTACCCCACTTAATTTTAAAAAAATATCCTAATTACTGCTTTTGCCTCCAAGCAGAGCCTTGAATGTATCAAAGCTTATAAGTGCTGCCTCTTCCTTATTTGCTAAAAAATTAATAACATCATTTCTTATAGTCTTATAATCTTTATCTCTTAGCTTTTTAAGCAGAATATTCTTCCAATTATCTTTGTTAATAACAATGCCTTCTTCTCCAGTTTGTTTTAAAGCGTTACTCAGCATTATGTAGTTTGGCTCAATGTCTTTATGCTTTGTAAGATACCATAACAAATCATAATAATCTCTTCCTTTATTATAGTGTCTGGTAAGAAGTGCATGAAGTTTTCCAGTAAATAAAGAGCTTAAATCATAGCTTCTGACATAAAAAATGTTTTCAAAATTTAAAAAAATCTGCTCCTCGATTCCTCCTTCAGGTGGGTTCGTATCAACTTCAAGTTTTACTGAAAGCAGCTCTTCCTTATTTGAACTTATTCCTGTTTCATATAAAAGATTTTTAAATTTTAAAAAAGAACTTTTAACATTTCCCGAGATTTTATTTTTAATTTCCAGATCATATCCACTTAGATCAAGTTCCACCTTAATCAATTTTATCATTTTTAAAAAGTCAAAGTTCTTTGTATTGTATGAAAGTGAATAATCCAGATCTTCAGAAAATCTGTTCATACCATAAATGAGCCGGATACAAGTTCCACCTGTAAAAACAATTTCTCTGAAAATTTTTTTCCTGTAAATAATAAACAGAATAAATTTTTGCAGATATTCTCTCAACAAATTTCTATTTTCATATGCAGAATAGTTTTTATTTATAACTTTTTCTATATAATCTCTCATATTTTTCTCGTTTTATGTTATGTAAGCTAATTTAAATATGTTTTATCAGGATGAATAAGATTTTTTTTCCAACCTTGAATACTTTATAAATAAATTTACTGTCTTTTGTATTTTTTCAGGAAATTTTTTAGAAAATTCTTTTAGCTTACCCATATTGATCGTTTCAAGATTTTGAAACCTCATTTCATTAAAGCTTTCAAAGTTTTTATCAAATTTATTTTTATTAAAATAAAAATAATCTATTAAAGCTTTTTCTTTTAATGCAATTAAAACATTATAATTTTGAATTTTTATAAATTCATAACCTGAAAAAAGTTCCTTCTTAATTGATCTATATGAAAAAAATCCAAAACTATTATTATAACTTTGAGTTTTTTTCGTAGTGATGGAGGTAACTGTAAAAACTCTTTCAGGGATAAGGCTATAAAAATTCAGTGCATACTCAAGACTTATATAAGAAGGATTAACCAGAAAATTTGCAATAAACTCCTTATTAATTTCCGTTTTTCTATATTTTTCGGAAAAAACATATAATCCCTTTTTTAATTTCATCAAATATTGTTTTTTTTGCCATTGATTAACCTGAATTCTTAGTACTTTCTGATTTTCTAAGTATCCAGGAAAAGTGCTTGAATCAATAACAGGCTTGTCTTTATAAATATCAAGAAATTCGTCAAATTTCATAGCGCTAGTTTTTATTTTTAAGGTTCTTGATCTTTCGGCAATATTTGCTTTTTACTTATTATAAAGGGAAAATATTAAATGTTCAATACTAAATGTTTCTTTATATTATATATTTTTATAATTTAGAGAAACATATGTAAAGTAATTCATATATATTTCATCTACGGAAGATTAGTTATTTTGATATGAACCCCATCATTTGAACACAAGATAAACTAAGTTAGTACCAACTGATGAGATTTAATTTTATTATTTTTTGTTACTATTCAGTATAGCTTAAAAAATAATTATGGACCTTCGAAAATACCATAATAGAATTCTATTATAAAAAAAGTGCTTCTGTTAACCAAAACCTAAGTTCAGATAGTCAAATGAGTCAATTAAGAACGTCCCCGATGGCTCCAGACTCCAAAATAATAGTTGACATCATGATAACATTTATACTTTAATGTAATCATCATAATTATTTTTATTTGCAAGGTTACAAAAATGAAAAGGACTCAAATACAATTAACTGATAAGCAGTACAAATTATTAAAAGAACTTTCTTCAGAAAAGAACATCTCAATGGCAGAAGTAATAAGGGAAGCCTTTTCTTTTTATTCATCTTCAACTGCTACAATTGCTCGCGATGCAAGAATACGAGATGCCTTAAGTATAATAGGAAAATATAATTCAGGTAAGAAAGATATTTCTATAAAGCATGACGAGTATTTAGAGAAAGCATTTAAAGAGAAGGATGAATAAAAGAAATGAGTATATTTATTGATACCTGTGCTTTTATAGCTTTAATTAATCTCAGTGATAAGTTTCATTCAATAGCATCTGATTTGTTTACAAAAGCAACTGAATCTGATGAAGAATTCTTTACTTCAAATTATGTGATTCTTGAAACGATATTTTTGCTGCAAAGAGAACTCAGTTTGTCAGCAGTAAATGATTTCAGGAAATTTATACTTCCTATAATAAACATAATATGGGTGGATGAAAAAATTCATAATGATTGCTTAAGTAATCTTATAGCAGCAGAAAAGAGAAAAATAAGTCTTACTGATTATTCAAGTTTTTATATTTTGGATAATTTTAAAATTGACAGTGTTTTTACATTCGACAAACATTTCAAAGAAAAAGATTATAAATTTTTAGAATAATTTTTTTTAATTTAAATTATGAAAGTACCTTTTGGGGATTTATCAAGACAATATAAAAAATATAAAAAAGAGTTTGACAGTATAATTTCCGGTGTATTTGAAAAGGGAAGTTTTATACTTGGTGAAAATGTTACAAGATTTGAAAGTCCGATGATTCGTAATGCACCTGACAACCTCTCGTTTTTGGAAATATTTTAATGCCCTGCCTGAACTTCCACCGAATTTAGTAATCCTTAAAATAAATATTGACAATTCCTTTTTTCCTTGATATACCATTATCGTGGATATGTGAATAATGTGTTTAAAAATTATATATAGTAGAAAGAGGTTATTAAAATGACAAAAGTTGCATTGAAGGCCGGTATTATGGATAGAAAAATTATCAGCATTACGGGAAAACGACAGCTTACTATACCTCTAAAATTTTACGAAAAATTAGGGCTGGGTAAAGAGGTTGAGTGTTTTATTGAAAAAAACGCTCTTGTTATTCGTCCTTTGTCGCAAGATGATGTCATATTTTCGATAGAAATATTAAAAGACCTTGTATCGCAAGGATATAGCGGAAACGAACTTGTTGCAAAGTTTACAGAGGAAAGACAAAATATGAATATTGCAATTGGAGCATTATTGACAGAGGGTAATGAGATTAGCACTGGGAAGAAAAAAGGTGCGTCAATGAAAGATGTTTTTGGGAAGGACTGATTTATGTATGAAATCCAGTTTTCCACAGCTGCACAAAAATATTTCAAGAAACTGCGTGATAAAAAGTTGGGAAACATCTTTTATGAGGCACTACATAAAATCAGCGAAAATCCTTATATGGGTACACAAAAGGGCGGAGACCTCGCAACCGTTTACGGCTATGACGTACGTTATAATGGTGTGAATTATGAGCTTGCATATTTGATTTCAGAAATAGAAGGGAAAATGGTTGTTATTCTTTTGGCAGGGACAAGAGAAAATTTTTATGAAGAACTAAAAAGGTTGCATAAGAAGTAAAATTTATATTTCCAAGGATTTTATAATAATCATCTATGAAAATCTTATCCATATTGAAAAGAACTTTAAATAAATATCTTTATAAAAATTTTTTATCTTGATATAGTACTTTATGTAAATTCATCAATAAAAATTCTTTTAAAAACATGGGAAGTAAATTAAAAAAAATTAAACAAACTATATATAATCTTGCTATTAAGAATAAAGCAGTTTTTGCTCTTTTATTTGGATCATATGCACGAGGAACTGAAACTGAACATTCAGATTTAGATGTAATTTTTGTGGAAGAAAC
>JAPLCN010000059.1 GCA_026392215.1 Actinomycetota bacterium
TACAGATCCGTCTTTTTTCTTTAATTTTGTTTCAAAGACTCTATCTCTTTTTGTAAGCTCCGGTCTATCATTTTTAGAAGCATATAGCTGTGTTGGAATATCTATGCTCATTAGCTCTTCTTTATTTTCATAACCTAGCATCTTAACAAGAGCGGGGTTTGCATCAATATACTTTCCCTCTATAGTTGACTCATATATCCCGTCAATTGACCTTTCAAACAAAGCCCTGTATTTTTCTTCGCTTGCCCTAAGTTCTTCTTCTGCCTGCTTCTGTTTAGTTAAATCTTTATATATTGCAACTACTTCTGCTGAAGGAAGTTTAAAAACATAATTTTCTCTCCAGCCAAAAATTCTGTTATCTTTGTACAAATTTATCGGGTAATGTTCAGGTTTACCTGACCTATAAACTCTTTTAAGCACCTCAAATAATCCAAATTCTACTACTCCTGAAAATACTTCCTTTAAGCTTTTGCCAATTAAATTCTTTCTTTTAATTTTTTCTATTTCTTCCGCAGCTTTGTTAAAGTCTTTAAAAATAAAGTCATTAACATCCTCTTTGAATTCGTATACCGCTATTGCATTATCAATATTATTAAATAATTTTCTGAACAAAGTTTTTGTAATCTTTAGCTCATTGCATTTCTCTAAATATAATTTTTCTAACTCATTCATTTTTTATTGTTATATTGGTATTTAAATAATTTCTGGAAGTATGAGATACTTTTTTAAAATTATATCATCAATAAAAAAATTAACGATACAGGCTCTGGAATGTAAATTTTAACTATGCCTTTTTTGGCTATGATTCCTTTTTGGAAGGCATGTTTGATTTCCTTCATTTCTGTAACAGTATCAGCCAGATCAATTAATTCCTGCGATGCATTGGAACCGGTTAATATCATGGATGAATTTTCAGGCCTACTGTTTATCAGTTTTTTTGTTTCTTCAAATGTTATTAAATTAAAGTTTAACAAGTTTATTATTTCGTCAAGAATTATTAAATCGTAACTTCCGTTTTTTATTTTTTTAAGTGAATATTCATATGCAAGCTTTGCATCCTGCCTATCTTCATCTGTAATAAATGGCGTCCCGTTCTTATATTTAATGAAGCCTTTCCCAAGCTGATTTATTTCTATGAATGGTTTTAAACATTCAATAGATTTCAGCTCTCCCGTATTCATGGTGCCCTTAATATATTGCAGGATAAGCACTTTTTGCTTATGTCCGGCACTGCGCAATGCACAGCCAAGCGCGGCGGTAGTCTTGCCTTTCCCTATCCCTGTATTTATAAGGATAAGCCCTTTGTTTCCTGGTTTTTCTTTTATGATTTTTTTAAAACTATTTTCTTTATTATCAGCCATAAATAATTATATTATGTATCTTTTAAAGCCAGATTTGCATGCACCAATAATCATACAAGTTTTATTGCAATAAAACTTAAAAAAAGATATAAAACCTCTGTAATTTCTACAAGAGCTCCTATGCCGTCCCCTGACAAATTGCCTATTTTTTTTACAAAAAATCTGCTTATCAGGTAAGTAAACAAATAAATAATCAGTATTATAAGAATAACTTTTATAAGCGGGACTAGCATAAAAATCAGACTTAAGTCAAAATTGCCGGCTTTAAACAATCTTAAGCTTAAGCCCCAATAATTAAGGAAATAATTGCCTTTAAAGAAAAAACCAAAAAGCACAGCAGATAGCAAGAATAGATAAAACAGGTAAAAAGACGAAATAATGAATGCTTTTTTATTGCCGTCACTTACGAAAGATTTTGCCAGGCTTCCTTCCCTGTTTAACTTGCCGTATTTATTAAAATTATAGTTAATTGTCCATCGTCCCAGTGCAGGCATGAAACATATCAGCATTAAGGTCCCATAAATATCTTTGCTGCCAAGCTTTATAAATATGTAAAAAAATACAAATTTTAAGGCAAATAAAAAAATAAGTGCAACAACTCCAAAAACTCCAATATCGCTTTTTTTCATTACCTCCAGTATCTTGCTTTTATCAATTTCACCGCAAAAAATTCCATCGATTGCATCGCTGAAACCATCAAGATGCATCGCACCGGTAAGTAAGACTTCAAGACCCAGAGTTAATATTACACAAGCAATCAAGGGCAGAATAAAACTCGCTGCAAAATAAAAAATTGCCAGGATTAAGCCAATTACAATACCCGTAAGCGGGAAATAATAAGATGTTTTCCAGAATTCCTGCTTATTGAGATAAAGCTTACGCGGAATTTTAATAATGGTTAAAAATCCAATGGCATTTAAAAAAGTTTTCATTTTTTACTTAAGAATTTAAATCTGATTTATTTTATTTTTTGCTTTAAGCCTGCTATAAAGAAATAAGCTTCATCAGAGACTGCCGCAATCTGCTTATTAACTGTCCCCATCAGATCCCTGAAAACCCTTCCAAGCGGATAAGGCGGGACAACACCCATCCCTACTTCATTTGAAACAACAATAAATTTTAATTTGCTGTTTTTTGCCTGGTCAAGAAATTCTTTAAAAAATAATTCTGCTTCATTTTCTATTTTTTTTTCAAGATTATTTCCAATTATTTCAAGCTCATCAAGCCTGTACTGGTGAATTAACCTGAAAAGCAGAATAGTTATACAATCTATAAGTACAACATCATATTTTTCGGCCGAAACACACTTTAATATTTTTTCATAATCTTTTATGAGAGGAGCCCTGTTTTCAAATTCAAAAGTCTTCCATGAAGAAGGCCTTCTTAATTTGTGTACATCAATCCTTTTCTTCATTTCCTCATCTATAATTTCAGCAGTAGCAATATAAGCTACTTTATCAGACAGATTTTTTGCCAGCTCTTCGGCATAATAGCTTTTACCGCTCCTTGCACCGCCAAGTAAAAAATATAAATAACCCATTTTCTTATTTTTCTTTAATTGTTATTTTTTATATTTTACCACTTTAACTGCTTTTTTCGGAAACTCCTGCTTCCTTAAAAGTAGCCATCTCATTTAATATTTTAACCGAAGCTTCCGCAAGCCCTATACCTAATGCAGCCCCCGTTCCTTCTCCCAGCCTCATGTCCAGATTAAATAAAGGCTTAAGTCCCAGTTTATCCATCATTACCTTATGACCTTTTTCAACAGACTGATGAGAGGCAATCATATATTCTTTTGAAGCCGGGCAGATGCTTTGGGCAATCATCGCACCAGCTCCGGAAATAAACCCGTCAATAACTACCGGAATTTTCATATAAGCGCAGCCAATAACCAAACCTGCAATTCCTCCTATTTCAAAACCTCCAACCTTTGCTAATACATCAAGTCCATCATTTGGATTGGGCTTGTTTAAACTTATTGCCTTTTTAATTACTTCAATTTTATTTGCAAGCCCTTTTTCATCAAGTCCTGTTCCATATCCGGTAACCATTGAAGCATCGACTCCTGCAATCACTGAAACAATTGCTGAGCTTGAGGTTGTGTTTCCAATCCCCATATCGCCTGTTCCGATTATTTTTGCGCCTTTTTTTGCATATTCTTCTACAATCTCAATTCCGGCAATAATTGAAGCAACTGCTTCTTCTGAAGTCATCGCTGCTCCTTTAGCCATATTTTTTGTTCCATAACCAATTTTTTTATTTATTAAAGACGGGCTTTTTTCTAAATCAGAAGCAACACCCATGTCAACAACTACTACTTCTGCGCCAATATGTTTTGACAGGACATTAATGCCGGCACCGCCTCTTAAAAAATTATATACCATCTGGAGAGTTACTTCCTGCGGATATGCGCTTATGCCTTCGTCAACGACCCCATGGTCTGCTGCCATGGTAACTATATATTTTTTATCTAAAACAGGCTCCAGGTTACCGGAGATGCCAACGATCTGCTTTGCAAGCTCTTCGAGCCTTCCCAGACTTCCAAGCGGTTTAGTTAAATTATCAAGTTTCTCCTGGGCAAGCACATAATATTTTTTATCAGGGCTCTTAACCTTGCTGACAATTAATCCCAGTTTTTCTTTATTATCCATAAAATTTCCTTTCCCTGCCATAGTTTTTATATTTTTCACAGATATTTTTAAATATTTTTAATTATTTTTATCTTTGAAGTACTGCTTTTATTTATTTTTCATGGAAAACTTTTAAAATTCTTAAATTAAAATTAAAAAATATCCTGTTTTACTTTTTAAAAATTTGTTTTAAAATTCTGCTATTTTTTTTAAAAGTTTCTGGAAATAAAAAATCCTTAATATTCCGGTTTTGCTGAAGTATTAAGGATTTTGACATCCTCACCTGGCTAAAGCCAAGTGACTGGGCGTCCGGTGATTTGTCAATATCTTATTTTTTTATGTTATAAAAAGCTGCCATGCCCGGATAAGAAGCTTCTTCTTCAAGCTCTTCTTCTATTCTCATTAACTGATTATATTTGCAGACCCTGTCGGTTCTTGAAGGAGCGCCTGTTTTAATTTGCCCTGCATTGGTTCCGACAACTAAATCGCAAATTGTGGTATCTTCAGTTTCGCCTGAACGGTGGGAAACAACTGCGGTAAATCCTGCCTTCTTAGCCATTTCAATTGCTTCCAGAGTTTCGGTAAGAGTACCGATCTGGTTTAATTTAATCAAAATAGAGTTCGCAACTCCCATTTTAATTCCTTTTTCAATCCTCTTTGTATTTGTAACAAACAGGTCATCGCCAACTATCTGGATTTTTCTGCCAAGCTTGTCAGTCATTTGTTTCCAGCCATTCCAGTCTTCTTCAGCCATGCCGTCTTCAATGGAAATAATAGGATATTTATCAACCAAAGCAGCATAATAATCTACCATTTCTGCAGGAGCCAGGGTCTTTCCCTCACCCTTTAAATTATACTTGCCGCCTTTAAATAATTCTGTAGCCGCAGGGTCAAGAGCAATATAAACATCTTTGCCTGGTTTATAACCGGCTTCTTCTATTGCTTTAATAATATACTTTATTGCGTCTTCATTTGTTTTTAAATTTGGAGCGAAACCGCCTTCATCACCAACAGATGTGTTCAATCCGTCTTTTTTAAGCACTGACTTCAATGTATGAAATACTTCCGAACATATTCTTAAAGCTTCAGTGAAGTTAACTGCACCAACTGGCATAACCATAAATTCCTGCAAGTCAACTGTGCTGTCTGCATGCTTTCCGCCATTTAATATATTCATCATTGGAACTGGCAGAACATGGGCATTAACCCCTCCGATATATTTGTATAATGGTATCTCAAGTGCGGCTGCAGCAGCTTTTGCAACTGAAAGTGAAACTCCCAGTATTGCATTAGCGCCAAATTTAGCTTTGTTTTCAGTTCCATCCAGATCAATCATTAACTTATCAATTGTCCTCTGGTCAATAGCATCAAATCCTTCAAGTTCCGGAGCAATAAAATTATTCACATTATCAACTGCTGTTAAAACACCCTTACCCATGTACCTTTTTTTATCGCCGTCTCTTAATTCAACTGCTTCAAACTGGCCGGTAGATGCGCCTGAAGGAACAGCTGCTCTTCCAACTGCACCGCTTTCAAGATATGTTTCAACTTCTATTGTCGGATTGCCTCTTGAATCTAGGATTTCTCTTGCATGAATATCTATTATTCCTGTAAAATCACTCATCTTATTTCCTTTCTTTTTAAATATTTACTGAATATATACTGAATTGTTTTTTAAAAAATTATAATTTTATTATCATAACCATTGTTTATAAGTATAAAAATTAATTATTTTTACGTAAAGATTTAAAACTATGAATTTTACCAGAAAAATTATATATGTCAAAACATGTTTGCTTATGTGACAGCTAAATCATTATAGCATATCTATTTTAAGATAATTTTTCTTCTTGACAATAAAAAGCCTATCATTATAATCATACAAATATAATTTGTATGATTTATATGAATTTTTTTTATGTCAGATGATTTAACTTATAATTTGAATTTATGGAGCTATAAAAATGTTTCAATTAGATAATGAACAGAGCACTTTAGGTACTGTAAAAGTCGGAGAAAGAGGCCAGATAGTAATTCCTAAGGAAACCAGGGACTTATTTGATATAAAGCCTGGTGACAACTTAATTATTCTTGCCAATAAAAAAAGTGGGATTGTTATTGTTAAGGCTGACAGGATAAAGGAATTTGCAAAAGAAATTCTGGAAAAGATAGAAAATTTTGAAGATAACAAAAAAAGCAAATAAAATATAAATTATTTTTTTATATTTTATAGCATTATCAGATAATTTTAATTTAATAGTAAGAATTTTAATAATATTTTTAATGACAGGTGATGTATTATGCAGCATTTAAAGCAGGGTAAAAAAAATGGCAATTATTTTAAAATATTAATACCAGTTTTAATTTTATTTTTATCTGTTTCTACAGGGTTTATCATCTCCTGCAAAAAAAGCACAGCTGCTACTGAAACAGCAGTTGCAGCACGGGGAGAGATTGTCCAAAGCGTGGATGTGTCCGGCAATGTTGATGCAAGCCAATCAAAAAATCTTTCTCTTCCGGCATCAGGAAAAGTTTTGAAATCTGTTGAAAAGGGAGATTCTTTAAAAAAGGGAAGCGTATTAATAGAAATTGATAACAGGAAAACCAGGCTGACGGTCAGTCAGTCGCAGGAAAATATTAAAATTGCAGAAAGCTCTTTAAAACAGGCACAGATAAATTATAAAGGTGCACTTGATGCAAACCATGTTGCCATTCAGGTTGCACAGGAAAATAATAATCTTGCAGTGCAATCAGCTGATAATGCTTTTAACAACCTTGAAAACACAAATGGTGTTAGCAGCGCTTCCATTGAATCTGCTCAAACTGCGCTTACAAATGCGCAAAATTCTTATAATGCGTCAATCAATCAGGCGCAAACATCCCTTGATCAGGCAACAAAACAATCAAATATTTTAATCAATCAGGCGCAAACATCCCTTGATCAGGCAACAAAACAATTAAATATTCTAAAAGAAAACAGCCCCACTGCTGTACAACTTGCCACAAGTGAAGCTTCAGTTGCAAATGCCCAAGCTTCATATAATACATCGGTTGCCACAAGTGAAGCTTCAGTTGCAAATGCACAGGCAGCTTATAATACTGCTGTAAATACTGCAACTTCTTCCATCAACGCTGCCGCTGCTGCTGCTGCAGTTGCATCGTCAGAAGCACAGGCACAGTTTAACAGTGAAAACGCAGAAGGAGCATATAAACAGGCTTTAATTAATCAGTCAATAACTTACTGGAATACCCTCTCAAGCCTGGAGCAGGCAAAAAAACAAATTTCTGCAACAATTGAAAGCATCAATACTGCACAGGAACAGATAAATCTTGCAAAAATAAACTTAAATATTGCAAGCATTGAACTTGAAAATTCCATAATTACAATGCCATTTGACGGACTGGTACAGGCTGTAAATTTTAAGGAAGGCGAGTACTTAAGCCCTGCTGTAGCTGCAGTTACAGTTATAAGCAGTGATTTTGTAATCAGGACAGACATTGAAGAAACTGATATAGGAAAAATTAAGCCAGGCCAGGAAGTTGACATTACCCTTGATGCTTATCCTGATGAAATAGTTAAAGGCGTTGTTGACAAGATATCACCTGTTTCCAAAAATACTGCCGGGGTAATTAGTTTTCAGGTAACTATAAAACCGGAAGATGCTAAACCGGGCTTGTTAAAGTTCGGGATTTCTGCTAATGCAACAATTTATACCAGTAAAATTGAAAACGTAATACTGGTTCCTTCACTTGCAGTTTTTGAGGAAAACGGCAAAAGCTATGTCTGGGTTTTAAATGAAAAAAAAGAAGCTTCACAGATTGAAGTTAAAACAGGTGCAAGTAATTTTGAAAATACGGAAATCAAGTCTGGTGTAAACGAGGGTGATGAGATATTGCTTTCCAAACCGGAACAGAAAAAAAATTCTCTGTCTTTGATGCAAGGAAATTAATAAGGCTGTAGATTTTAAAATTAAATTTAAAAATATTATAAAAAAAGTTCCCGGTATTATTAATGAGAAATTGATAAAAATGGATGACAAAATAATTATTAAAATTGAAAATATAGCAAAAACATACAAAATTGGAGATATCAGGGTAAAAGCACTTAGAGGCGTTGATTTGCAGATAAATGAAGGTGAGTTTGTAGCAATAATGGGGCCCTCAGGTTCAGGAAAATCAACACTGATGAACATCATTGGATGTCTTGATATACCTGACTCCGGTAAATATTTCCTTGAAAGCATAGATGTAAGCAAGTTAAATGATAATCAGCTTGCAAATATCAGAAACATGAAAGTTGGATTTATATTTCAGACCTTTAATCTGCTTTCCAGGCTTAACACTTTTCAAAATGTAGAACTTCCTACTATTTATACAAAAGTAAAATTCAAAAACAAGAATCAAAGAATATTTGAATATATTGAGTCAGTAGGGTTAAAAGGGAAAGAAAAAAACAAGCCAAGTGAGCTGTCAGGTGGAGAGAGGCAGAGAGTTTCCATAGCAAGAGCATTAATCAATAATCCGACTATTATACTTGCAGATGAGCCCACCGGAAATCTGGATTCAAGAACCGGTGAAGAAATAATAGCAATATTTCAGAAATTAAACAGAAAGGGCAAGACAATAATTTTAGTTACGCATGAACTTGATATAGCCCTTCATACTCAAAGGATTATTTATTTAAGAGACGGTCTAATCATCAAGGAAGAAAAAATAGAAAATCCGACAACTGCTGATGAAGTGCTTTTAAAAATGCCGAAACTGGAAGACAGGATTTCAGTTTCAAAATAAATTATAAACAATTTAAGAAAACAAAAAAAATGAGAACTTTTAGTGAAAATATAAAAATTGCTTTTCAGTCATTATTTTTAAATAAATTAAGGTCAGCTCTTACAATGCTTGGAATAATAATCGGAGTCGGAGCGGTAGTAGCAATAATGTCAATTGGCACCGGGGCTCAAGCTTCTGTTGTTAAAAGCATTCAAGGAATTGGTTCAAATCTGGTAATAGTAATGCCGGGAAACAGGCAAAATGACATGGGGCCATTAAACCAGTTCAGCTCATCCGGCAAAGAAGCATTGAAATTACAGGACATAGACGCAATCCAAAAATATGCAAAGCACATAGAAGGAGTCATACCTGTAATTTTAAGCGCTGCCCCGGTTGTTTATATGAATAAAGGGTTAAATGTTTCAATATATGCTTCAAGTGAAGATGCTGTAAGGATTTATAATTTTGAGATTGATACAGGCAAGTTTTTTTCAAAAAGTGATGTCGCCAACTCCGCCAACGTTGCAGTTTTAGGAAAAACGGTCAAAGAAAAACTATTTGGTGATAGTGATCCTTTAGGAAAAAGCATAAAAATCATGGGAAAAAATTTTAAAATCATAGGAACCGTAAAATCAAAAGGAACAAATACTTTCGGACAGGACCAGGATAACACCATAGCCATTCCAATAACTACTGCAATGAATAAGCTGTACGGGCAGAATTACCTGAGCCTCATTATGGCTAAAACTGCAAATGAAAAGGATATGGATCTGGCATCTGAAGAGATAACCAGAATACTTAAAAAACAGCATGGCATTAAATCAGGCGAAAAAAATGATTTTAACATCCAAAGCCAGACTGAAATTTTAAATATATTAAGTGCAGTTACAAATATTTTTACAATAGCTATAAGCAGCATTGCAGCTATTTCTCTGCTTGTGGGCGGTATCGGCATAATGAATATTATGCTTGTTTCAGTTACAGAAAGGACAAGAGAAATAGGTATAAGAAAAGCTATCGGTGCAAAAAACAAGGACATACTGACTCAATTTTTAACTGAAAGTGTTGTTTTAAGTTTAACAGGCGGGTTGATGGGAATAATATTTGCATTTATTATTTCAATTCTTTTAAATAAGTATTCGCCAATCTCAACAAGCATATCTGGTTCTTCAATTGTTCTGGCGATATCTTTTTCAACTTTTGTCGGATTATTTTTCGGAATATATCCTGCAATGAGAGCAGCAAGGCTTAACCCTATTGAAGCGCTGCGTTACGAATAAAAAACCTTCATCCCCATCATTGAAATAAAGGGCTTTCGACTAAAATATTATTGTAATCACTTTACTTAAAAACCCGTTATAAAACAATATTACAGCTTATCATCAAACTTATTTTTCAGATTATCTACAGTTTCAGAGACCTTGCTTTTTATTCTCCTGGATTCATAAGTCATAAAATCACAAGCTTCTTCAAAACCCTTTTCAAATTTTTCTGATAAATCTTTCCTTGTTTCCCTGCCAGATTTGGGAGCTATTAATATTCCTGTTGCAACACCCAGACCTAAAGCAAGCAGCATAAAACTAAAAACATCACCTTTTTTCATTTTCATCATACACTACTCTTTCTTTTCTACAGTTTTTGCTGTTTGGGCTAATATTGCAGCTTCTGCTGCTCTTTTAGCTCTTTTTTTATTTCTTGATCTGATTGAACCCCATATTATCAATAATACAATTCCAGCCAGAGCCAGAATGGGGCTTATTGCAACTAAGAAAAATGCGAGCCCGTTTAATACTTTTATGGCACCCTCTGCTCCGCGTTTAATAGCGTTTACAAATCCTCCGCCTTGAATCGGTGGAGCCCCTGTTGGTTCTGCAACAATAACATCTATTGTTGAGAAGCCAACCATATTATCAAGATAATTCATCCTGCCTTTTATTACTTCCATTTCGCCCTGAACATTGCTAAGCTCTTTTTGAACTTCTATGCTGTCCTTTACATTTGTGGACTTGTTCATTAAATCCAGCAATACCTTTTCCTGAGCTTCAAAGTTTTTTAGCCTGCTTCCAAGATCAACATATTCCTGGGTTACATCCTGCCCGGATATACTTATTGATTTTAGCTCTCCGGCTTTTTTTATTTCATCAATTGCGGTGTTAAATTTTTCACCCGGGACTCTGATAACTATTCTTCCGCTTGTAAGTTTTCCGTCAGCATCAGAATAGCTTTCAGTATTGCTTACATAACCGCCCATTAATTCAGCAATTTTCGTAACTTTTACCATGTTTTCTTCAAAAGTTCCTTTTGCAACTTCTATTGAAGCAGCAGCTGATTTTATTATCTTGGGCTGGATAACCGGCAGATTTGATCCGGACTGATTCTGGTCCTGTTGTGCAGCTTGTTCTCCTTGAGCTGTCCCTGCTTCAGTTGTTTGGGCTGATTCAACCACCCTGGAAGCATCCTGAACAGTGTTTGCTTCTTTTGATAAGGCAGCACCAGACTCGCTAGCTTTGCTGCTTGCACAGCCGGCAAGTATAATCGAACTTGAAAATGCAGCTAAAATAAGCATTACAAGTACGTAAAACAGTTTTTTCTTCATTTAAGCGCCCTCCCTTATTTTTTGGCGAAAT
>JAPLCN010000046.1 GCA_026392215.1 Actinomycetota bacterium
CAAGTATATCAAGAGGACTTTCTTTGGTTTTTTTGCCAAGAATATCAAAGCTTCCGTATACAATATGTTCTGCTGTGCTTTTTTTGCCGCACCATAAAATTTTATTAATAAATTCAGTTACCAATTTACTCTTGTAAATTGGATCTACTACCATTTCCTTTTTGGGAGTTCTTCCCTTTCTTGCCATTTACAACTCCTTGTGAAGTATTACCTTAAATACCCTATAAACTTATATTATTTTGGTTTTTTAGCACCGTATCTTGAGCGGCCTTGTCTTCTTCCGTCTACACCAGAAGTATCAAGTACGCCTCTTACAATTTTATATCTTACGCCCGGTAAGTCTTTTACTCTTCCGCCTCTAACTAGTACTATAGAGTGTTCCTGAAGATTGTGCCCTATGCCCGGAATGTAAGCTGTTATTTCTATTCCATTTGTAAGCCTTACCCTTGCAACTTTTCTTAAGGCAGAGTTATGTTTTTTAGGTGTAGTTGTATAAACTCTGATACAAACGCCTCTTCTTAATGGATTTTCCTGAAGTGCAGGTGTTTTTTTCTTCTTTGCAATTTTTACTCTTGGTTTTCTTATTAACTGATTTATAGTAGGCATAAAACTTTACTTTCTAATTTTAATGATAATAACTCATAATCCATATAATTAATTAATGTTTGTTTTAATCTTTATTTTTTTATTTCGAGTAATTGATCGGCAATTACAAGACAATACCAACATTAGCACCTGATTTCAAAACGCAAGTTAGAAGATTAGCATTTTAAGATTAAATTGTCAATAAAAAATAACCCTATGACATTTAAAAAATAAATTATTTTATATCGAAATCTTCGGGGTTTGTATGGTCAAGGAAGTCTTTGAATTTTTCCACTTCTTCTTCAATAGAAGCTATCTTCAGTCCTGCGCTTTCAATTACAATCAGGGAAGCAAATATCGGGCACTTGCATCTTACAGCAACTGCAATTGCATCCGAAGGCCTCAAATCAATTGCTATTTCCTGCCCTATTTCATTTATTAAATTTAAAACAGCGTAAAAAGTATCATTAATTATAACTGATACAACAATAGAATCTACTTTAACATTTAAACCCGCAAGAATGCTTATTATAAGATCATGAGTCATTGGTCTGGGAGTCTTAAAATGAACAAGCTCCAAAGCTATTGCAGATGCTTCGAATGCCCCTACCCATATAGGTAGAAACCTGTCACCTGCTTCCTCTTTCAGAAGAATTATCGGCTTCTGTGACGGATATTCCATTCGGACTCCTTCCAGCTGCATTTTTATAAGCTCGTCTTTATTTTCCATTTTTTTTATTTTTTTATATTAAATATAGCTTAATTTTTGTTGAATCTGTTTATTTTTAAAATAAATAATGCTTTTTTTATAATTAAAACATTTTCTTTTAATTAAAGTCTTATTTTTAATGCCGGTTATGCTGCAAATATAAGACTGATTTACGGCGGATTTTTTAAAAGCACAGCTTCAATAATTTAAAATAAACTTATTTATTTAAGGTTGATTTTAAAGTTTCAATATCCTTCTTTATTGTATCAGTCCTTAACTCATATATCGATTCAAGATTCCGGTATTTTTGCTTGTAATCAAGCCCGTATCCCACTACATATTTTTCTTCAAGCTTAAATGCATAATATTTTATTTTTAAATCAGTAATTCTTCTAACTGCCCTGTCAATTAAGGTGCATATTTCAATGCTTGCAGGCTCACGTGCTTTTAAGTTCCTGATCATATAGCTAAGAGTAAGTCCCGTATCAATTATATCTTCAACAATTAAAACATGCCTGCCTTCAATATTTTCATCAAGATCTTTTGTAATCTTAACCAAACCTGAACCATGCATATTAAAACCATAAGAAGAAATACTCATAAAGTCAATTGAAAGCGGTAAATCAATATGCTTTATCAGATCTGTAAGAAAAATAACTGCTCCCCGCAGAATACAGACTATTAAAAGTTCCTTGCCTTTATAGTCAAGGGTAATCCTATTTCCAAGCTCTATAACTTTTTTTTGAATTTCCGCGCCTGGAAATAAGATCCGCCCTAAAATTTCACTTGAATTTATATTTTTTTGATTGTTTTTTTCAATCAAATCTTTACGCTTAATTAATAAATAACTCTATCGGTTCCCTGAACTAACCCAATATAGGTAGAACCTCTATTAAATAATACATCATTGCCTGTTCCATCTTTAAATTCCATAGGATCTGTTACAGCTTTTCTTTCCCATGTTCCTTCTACTACATTTCCATCAAAGAAGAAAAATGCTTTGCCGGAATTAGTTGTTCTTACAACCATATGGCCTGCTGAATCTCCGGAATTTGCAACATCAGTAACTAAAGCTACTACATTATTAAATGCTAATTGCTCGTTAGATTCCCTGTCAGTGCTTGGTTTTCCGCCGGTAGATTTTAAATATTTGTTTGAACTTTTATCATATTTAAAATCAGATGCAAAAGTTGCTATAGAAAAATCTATTTTAATGCTGCTTGTAGTCCCTTTTTTATCATCTGCTGCATCTAATTTAAAATTAAGCGGTGACTGTCCGCCTTCCAGAGAATAGCCATTGTTTTTAGCAGCAGCAACTAATTTTTCTGTTGATGAATATGCATTATTAGGTGCGACACGCGAACTGTCTCTCCATGCGTCCTTGCCCTCAGAAATATTAGCAGAAATTGAGCTTGCCCCTGTCGCATCACCAAGCGGAGTTAAAACGTTCATATCCATGTTTTCAACCAACTTATAGCCTTCAGGATATGTTCCCCAGAAAACATATATCGGATCAAACATTCTTGCAAGTTCAGCATAATACTGTCTTGCGCTTCTTATTGGTCCTATAATGTCAACTTTATTGGAAGAAAAAA
>JAPLCN010000088.1 GCA_026392215.1 Actinomycetota bacterium
AGGGTTATTTGTAAGTCTTACCTGTCCCGATCCATCTATATTCATTATATAAATTTCATAGTTTCTTCCATCACGGTCGGATGTAAAGGCAATTTTAGAACCGTCAGGTGAAAAGGAAGCTTGCCAGTCATATGCCGGGTTATTTGTAAGGTTCACCTGCCCCGATCCATCAACATTCATTATATAAATTTCATTGTTTCCATCACAGTCGGACGTAAAGGCAATTTTAGAACCGTCAGGTGAAAAGGAAGGTAACCAGTCAGCTGCCGGGTTATTTGTAAGCCTTATTACCTGCTCCGATCCATCTATATTCATTATATAGATTTCACGGTTTCCATCACGCTCGGACATAAAGGCAATTTTATATCTTGTAGTGGTTCCAGATGCAGTGGTTTCTGTTATTGTGGTAGTGGCTGCATTAGTGTTTTGGGTAACAGCTTTAGCGGTATTTTTTTTAGCTTCTTTAAAAAAAGACGAGTTGGAAAAACCAACTAATGAAACAATTAGTATTGCAATCATTGTGCAGGTTGATATTAAAAAACTGATTGTCCTACTTTTATTTTTACCTAAATTAACAAAAATTAGGCTAAAAGTGATGATAATAAAAATTGGGAAACAAATAAGTATAGCTAATAAAATAAGATGTGAAACAGCAAAAATTAATAGAGTAAACAAAAATAAAATTCCTAAAAGGATTATTAATACAATCGATAAAGGTCTTTTATAAATAGTAGATTGGGTACTTTTACTTGATCCGATGGGGTGTGTCATTCCATCTCTTAATTCTTGTAATTGTGGTTTATGATATGGTACACCACAATTAGGGCAAATTGCAGATTCTGATTTTATTAACTTATTACAGTTTGGGCAAACTTTATATATTTCATCATCTTGTTTTCCCATATCTTTTTTCAACATATTGTTTTAATTTGATATTCTTAATATTAAAATATTATAAACATATTTGTAACATAAACAATAAAATTTAAGGTAAAAAGTACTTTGGATTTACAGATATGCTGTTTATTCTAACCTCATAGTGGAGGTGGGGGCCGGTGCTGTAGCCGGTGTTTCCCATAAGGGCTCATGTCTTTAAGTATCCATTTAAAGAAGATTATAAGGTCCATTATTTTTACTGTTAAATAATTTCCGGTGTCCTTTTTTTCTTCTTCAAAGTCATCACTGTCTGCGATTGTATTTCTTATATGGAAAGGATTTGAGATAACCCCTGAAGTAGGACTGAATTTAAATCTTTTGCCCCATGGATAAAAAAATTCTCCTTCAAGGTCAAACATTATTATAAAATCTCTGTAAGGAACATGCCTTATTGCATCTGTTTTTATTCTAAATGATTTACCTGACCCTGAGTCTGCTATTATGCATTCATGAGGGTTATTATAAATTTTATTGTAGGTATCAACTATTACAATTCCGTTTGATATTAAGTTTTCTCCTATAAAAATTCCGCTTGTCTGCATAAGTTCCGATGAATCAAAACAAATTAATGAGGCAATATCTTTTGTGGTTAAATTCCAGACATAATTTTTGGTGATTTTATTGTCTGCAAGAATTGGAAGGGTAATTATAAAGGGCCCATATCCCTTGTATTTTAGCTCTGTAGCCTGACAGTAGGTGCTTGAAATCTTTGAGCGAAGAAGATTTTATTGTTGTATAATAAGCTAAATCCAAACTTATAAAAATTATATGCGGAGGCATTATGATCGATCTTAAAAATGTCAAAAATTACCTGGCGCCTTTTCCTGTAGCACTTGTAACTACGAGATTGGAAGAAAATAATATAAAAAAGGACAATATAATAGCAATCTCCTGGACCGGAACATGTGATAATTCACCGCATCGTATTAATATAAATATAGCAAAAGGCAAATATTCCGGAAATATAATCAAGCTTACAAAAGAATTTGGCATATGCATCCCTACCGCAAAATATGTGAAGGAAATAGATATTTGCGGCAGCATGCATGGAAATAAGGTTGATAAATTTGAACTTACAAAATTTTCCCGTTTTGAAGCAAGTTCAATAAATGTGCCTCTTATAAAGGAGTGTCCCATCAATATGGAGTGTGTGCTTGAAAAAGTAGTACCTTTTGAAGCGCATGAAATGTTTATCGGCAGAATAGTTAAAACTCATGTTGATGAGAACTGCCTTGATGAAAAAGGTAAGGTTGACTTTAGCAAGATTGATATCCTTGCTTATGTAAATGACGAATACTGGACTTTAGGTAAGAAACTCGGAGATTTGTTTTTTACAAGAAAAAAATAAGAGAAACATATTCAGGACTTTGAAAATACAAGATTATAGATATTTGGCCGGCAAATATCTGATTTATAAAAAGATAGGGATTTGATCCAATGGCCGATTATCCTGATTTTCAGTGCAATGCACAAGTTTATACAGACCCTAATTTAATTTTTTTGTAATTTCATAATAAAATTCCCTGCTTGATTTCCTGATGGTGTTTTTTGCTCCAAATACGACCTGTTGTAATTCTAAATCAGATGTGACTACGATTTTTTTATCATATGAGTTATCAGAAATTACTATATTTTCAATTATAGAATCAGCACTTTTCCTATAACCTGAATAAATAACTTTGATTTTTCCTATCATTTCTGAGTAATCAAAACTCTGTTCCTTAGAATCAAACACAACAATGATTTCATAATTTTTATAATACGTGCATCCAGAGATATCTCTTAATAATTTCTCTCTTTTATCTGCAAATGAAATTTTTTCGGTATAGAAATTTTTTATTACGTTATATCCGTCAACTATTAGTAAGTTCTTCATCTTTGCATGTTACATAAAATTTGAAGTAAAAGAAACAGCAAATTTAAAAGATTATTTAAAACTGAAAAAAACCGCTGATTTCTTGGAACTCAAAGAATTCTATACAGTGGCAAATAGTTTCAGCAATGAGCAAGGTATAATAAATGCTCTGGACCTTTAAAATAATCGACATATAGTTATCATAACTATATTGAAGTAAATCATCACGTATCAACTTTGCAAGACTATTGACACCACTTTTTATGCGGTTGTCATCTTTTAAACCGATTTTTGCCAGCGCATATAAATTAACCGGAGCATCGCAAAGTGCCCATCCCGGTTCTGCCTTCCAAAATAGATGCTGCAAGGGAGGCCGTTTAAAAACTGGCAGAGATTATTTGATCAACTAGAGCTTATGTATATGTTAAATAAGGTCGGAGCAAAACCAAACATTGGTGAAACAGTACTATATAAATTACTCTATTTTATTGATTTTGATTTCTACGAAAAGTATGAAGAACAAATCATCGGCTGTACTTATATAAAGAACCATCACGGGCCCACTCCGGTTGAATTTATAAAAGTCATAGACCAGATGATTGAAGATGGGGAAGTTGAGAAAGTAAAAAGCGACTATTTCAAATACCCGCAGACTAAATATCTTGCTCTAAGAACTCCTAACTTGGAAATTTTAAAGGCAAATGAACTGGCGCTTATTGATGATGTTCTGTGTCGACTTTCTGATAAAAATGCAAACCAGATAAGCGATTATTCTCATAATGATGTTCCATGGATTACTGCTGAAAATGGCAAGCCAATAAATTATGAATCTGTTTTTTACAGAACAAAAGAATATTCGGTCAGGAGCTATAATCATACAGATTAAGTACTTCGAAACATCTCAATTTGCAAAAGATCTCAAAAAACTTTTAAAAAGATTTAAGACTTTAAAAGACGATCTTGAAAATTTGAAAAGAAATCAGATTGAATTATTGCACGTTTATAAAATTGTTAACCAGGGTACTTTCTGCAGCGCTGATGGAGCAAAAACTTTCTGCCAAATAAGGGGCTATATCTCCACAGTAAGAAAGAACTCATTTTCTGTAATTGATGCTATTCAAGCAGCATTTGAGGGAAATCCTTTTATTGTACCCGCAGAATCTTAAACTGCTGATAATTTTCTTAAAAATATTTTTTTTGGTATTATATGCTAAGCTAGAAAGATTAAATAAAAATCTTTTATAAGTATGCATTAGTTTGTTTGGTAGGCTGAACAATTACAAAATAATCAAAAAGAAGAAAAGGAAAAATATTATGGAAATATTAGCTTTACAATGTACGGGTAAAAATAAATTAGAGCTTACCAAGTTTGAAAAACCCGAACCTAAGCATGATTCCGCACTTTTAAAAATAAAATTATCTGGAATATGTGGGACTGATATTCATGGAATCGAAGGAAAAAGATCCGTAAAATTTCCTTTTATCCCTGGACATGAAATAGTAGCATTTGTTGATTCATTCGGAAAAGATGCTAATAAATATATTAAACTTATTAATGGTTCTGAAATTAAAATTGGCGATAGAGTTACTGTAAATCCAAGAATAGTTTGTGGTAAATGCTATTATTGCAATAATTTTCCTATGAATCAGGAAATGTGTATAAATTCTAAAACAGCAACATCTATTGGTAGCAGTAATTATCCCCATTTATTTGGTGGATGGGCAGAATATTTATATTTATTACCAGGTTCTGAAATAATAAAATTACCTGACAATTTATCTGATAAAAATGCAACTTTAATTGAACCCTATACATGTGCAGTTGGTTGTGTAGATCGATATAGGCATATTCATAATTGGACAGCAGGAGATGCATTTGAAATTAATGACACTGTTGTAATTTATGGAGTCGGTGCTATAGGAATGTTAATGGTAGCGGGATTTTATTTAGCTGGCGCGAAGAATATTATTGCAATAGACACAATAAAAGAAAAATTATCTTTAGCAAAAGAATTTGGTGCAAATTATACTATTAATGTTTTGGATACAGACTCAAATGAAAGGATAACCATAATAAAAGAATTAACCGAAGGTTTAGGTGCGGGAGTTGTAATTGAATCTTGTGGGGTAACTGAAGTTATTAATGAAGGGATAAGTGTACTTAAAAGAAGAGGAATTCTCTTTGAAATAGGGCATTTATTGGATGCTGGTGAAGCAAGAATTAATCCTTATATTTTATGTCGAAATGAGATTCAAATATTAGGTCACTATGCTTATCCTTCCAGCCTAAGTATGTTATTTGCTGCTAAATTATTAGAAAAAAACGAGCTTTCCTATGAAAAATTATTAAAATTTTTTAGATTAGATCAGTATCAGGAAGTAATATTTGATAAAAAAACCGAAAATGCCATTAAGCCAGCATTTTTAATTTATTAAGATAGATTATGTAAAATATTATAAGGCAGATGTATTTTGTAAAATATGAAGGCGACTCAGGCGGGGCTATAGTAAAAACGCCGCACTTATTCCATTAATTCTGTCTATATATCCAATTTCTTATTCATTTTTTAAGTCATTAATTAAAACAAAGATAATGACATCTTATTATTAAGTATTTTAATTGGGAATATTTATCAAAGGGATTAAGCATTTTTAGTTTATAACTCGGCTTATAGGTTAATAAATAAAAAGTATATTATATTGGTTCAACCATCAATTATTTGCAATTATCCGGGATGACCTCAGGGTAACTTCAATCTCAATTAATAGAATTATATTAACAATCAATTCTAATTCATCTCGGGTCAACGTGTGACTCCGTGCTTATATCCTTATTGTAAGATTAAATAAATAATTTAAAGTATCCTTAACAAAATGATAAAATTAATTAATGTGAAAATTTTTAAAAGTGCTTTAAAAAATAAAGATGATAATAACGAATTGATAAATCACAATAACAACAGTAAATAGTCTCAAAATAAGCTTGGAAAATGGTAAAATATCTACATTAGATTTATCGCAGTATAGGAAATCTTAGGATAATAGAGGCAAAGTGAAGAAAAATTATAATAAATATACTGGTTTTTTGGATAGGTTTCCTTATATAATAGTTGCAGTAATAATTGTTATTGCAATAATATTTGTATTAATTTTTAGAGCAAAATTTACAACTTTATTCTCTTCTAGCACAACCACTCAGCAGCAGACACAAAGTACTGCCTTGCAGACCCAGCAATATTCCATGCTAATTTCATCTCCTGCAAATGACCAGGTTTATAGTTTTGCAGATAAAAACGGGACTGTTCCCATTAAGATTGAATTAAAAGAAGATATTGGAAATACCAATTATAAGTTAAATCTGGTTTTAAGTGACGGGCAAACAATCAAGACTTTCACTGCAGCACCCTATGAGTATGATTGGAATCCAGGCAACGCAGCAGATTATTTAGTTGTAGCAAATCTTGTCGATACAAATGACAATATAATGTCAAGCTCAAATACAGTCAAGTTTTCTGTAGAATACATAAGCAGCACTTCAAATACTTCAAGTAGTGAAACATCCAGTACTACAGCAGCCACAATTGATAACTCAGTTACCATAAACCTTCAGATATTAGAAGGACCTATTTATTCGCCAGAGGGTGACATTTATTACTACAGGGTTGAAGCAACAGTAACTGGTAATCCTTTACCAACAGTTAAATTTAGCAAAGATGATAGCAACGGAGTCTGGGGAAAAACAAAAGCACAAGTAAACCTACTTAAGGGACAATCTTATGTTTTAACGGCAATAGCTACAAATGATTATGATAGCCAAATTGCAAATATTATACTTACCGCTCCCAATAGCGCACCTAGCACATAATCTTTGATTTGTATAAAAATTACAGGCTAAATAGATGGTTTTTTTAATTTATATATTTTTAATGCTATCTTTAATTTCCTTTAGTTCTTTACCTTTGTACTTATTATCAGGAAATATTTATTTTATTAATGAAATTTAATTTAATTTTAAGGGTATTTAAAACTATTACTATTACCAGGTATAAATCTAGAACTTTTAGGATGCTTTTTTTACAAACAAAGTAATTTACATTAATAACAGTATAATTTTTAATAAGATTTCATCATTTGGAGTAGGTTATTTTACGAATAGAGATAGTAAATTATGCATTATAATGCTCTTGCGCTTACTCTTATTAAATAGAAAACCAGGCTTATCTTACCGAGATTAGTTTTTGAGATGAAATTGTGATAAAATATATAAATATTTTGATGAAGA
>JAPLCN010000015.1 GCA_026392215.1 Actinomycetota bacterium
CAAGCAGCTTTTGAGGGTATATTTTGTTGCTGTCCTGCCTGAAATAAAAAAATATCTAAAGCCATAATTAATTTTAATATTTTCTTTTACTTTTTTGTAATTCAGACAGTAAATTCTGACAATTAATTTTAAATTAATCATATAGCGACCCCCTCTTAAAACAAGCAGCTTTTGAGGGTATATTTTGTTGCTGTCCTGCCTGAAATAAAAAAAACCAAACAAATTTTAAAAGTCTTGCATTTTTTCTTAAAATATGGTATGTATAATATAAAAATACATGCAATATTATGAACATAAGTATTCTTAGAAAAACAATATATCTATTAGAGCAGCAAAGACAAAAAGCCATAACTTATCTTCTTCATCCCAAAGATATGGTATCAGGTTCTATCTACAGCACTTACAAGAAATGCGGAAACAAGAGATGCCGCTGTGCAAAAGGAGAGCTTCATGGCCCATTTAATTACATCTCTAAAAAGATAGATGGTAAAACCATTCTTACCTTTGTAAGAAAAGCCGATGAGAATAAAATAACAAAGATGTCAGAAAACTACAGAGAGTACATAAAAGTTATAGCCAGGCTAAACAAGCTTGATAAGAAAATCTATGATAATGTTAAAAAAATAAAAGAAGCAAAAACAAAAGACTATGAGCGACCAGGAAAGGTTTGACTTTTTTGTCTATACACAGAACAAATCAATGGTAGCAAAAGCCCTCAAAGAGGGAGATATAGATTACGGTACTTTTTCTAAAATGGGTTTTATCGATGAGTTTTTTGCCTTTCTTCTTGCCACTGACTTTTTTGCCTTCTGCGAAAAAACATATCCAAGTCCCAGGGTAAAAAAAGAAGTTCCTGCATGGTTTCTTTTAGCCTCACTGCTTGCAGCCAAGATGTACGGGGAAGAGAGCTTTTTAAATATTCCATATGTTTTAAAAAACGGCTCTATTTTAAAGATGCTGGGGCTAAATATAGGACCTATACCCGGATTTAACAATAAAAATAAGAAAGAGAGGATATATCCGGTAGATCAGGACTGCATAAGAAAATTCTTTAAGGACACTGCCCCGGATAAGCTTACCGGCTGGTTCAATCGTGATTTTTCTAGCTGGATGGCCAAAAAGGGAGCATTTGTAAGTGGACTTTTCATAGAGGATGCAAGTTATATGCCTCTTCCCGATAACACAAACTATAAATATGCTGAATATGTATGGCTTGACAGTAATGGTAACCATGCCTCACAAGACACTCCCGGTGCAAGACTGACTCTTTGCTATAAATTTTCCTCTTTACTTAATACTGACAGGGACGGCAGCTACTATATATACGCCGGAGCAAGAATTGATCCCGGTAGTATTAACGGCCTAAATGAGGGAAGAGAGCTGGTAGATGGTTTTATTAATAACGGCGGCTGTATAGATACTCTTTTAATAGACAGGGGCTATATTGACGGGGCTACTCTTACCCATTATAAAAAGGACTATAAAATAAACTGGGTAATTCCGCTAAAGAGCAGCATGGCAGCATATGATGACGCAATGGGTCTTGCCGGGGCAAAAAATGTTGACTGGAAGATTTATCATATTGAGCAGAGCAGTGAAGGATTTATAGCAAAAAAAGAGGAGGTTGCCACCTTTTATGATTTAAAATCATGGCAGAATCTCAATACTGCCCTGCATGTATCAATTAAAAGAGAGACTGACTATGAAAGCGGCCAGGTAAGCTACTTTGTTCTGGCCCACAGCAAAAAATACAAATACCCCTCTGATGCATTTGATCTTTACAAAAAAAGGACAAAAATAGAAGAAAGACACCGGCAGTTAAAAGGTTTCTGGGGTTTTAAAAAATTTAGCTCTCCTGCTTTTTCTTTGGTAATTGCGCAAGTCATATTTAAACTGGCAGCTTACTCGCTCATGCAGCTTTATCTTTTAAGGCAGGACGCAAAAGATCTGGCAAAAAAGACAATATCTACAATTACAAAAAAGGAAAGAGCAGGAGAACTTGTTGTAATACTTTACAGCGGCTTCCACTACGCTGTTTTTGATCTGGATGAGTACAGCTTTATCTTAATGAAGCTTAAGACTGATGCAAAGAACAGGCTTGCAGAAAGAATAAAAACCTGGAATAAGGGACCTCCGCAGTCTGTTATTTAAAATAATATTCTAATTTAGCCTTATAGATTTTTTAAATAATTTTTAACCCGTAAAACAACCCATCTCTTTTTTTGTCATTTTCTTCATTTTCCGGTGACTTCACGTAATATTATTAACTTTTATATGCTTTTTAAATTATCTGTTACAATAATTCTAAGTTTTCCGATATTATTTGATAGTTTCGTGGCGGCAGTGTCTGAATTACAATTTATTACTTTATTCTAATTTACAATTTCGACTTAAGCTATTATTCTTAGATACACTTCCTTTTTTCATACTATACTTTAATCATAATAAATTATCTTTTTGAAGTTATTTCCTTTTCGTACATTAAAACATCATCAATCCATTCTACATCAGCTGGAACCCCTGCA
>JAPLCN010000069.1:0-2735 GCA_026392215.1 Actinomycetota bacterium
ATTTTTTCCTTTATTTTTAATCTACTCATATTGTACAATATGAGTAGATTTGTTAAAACAAAAATTTGTGAAAATGAGGTTGAGATGAAAAAGATCTATATTATTGATGATGACCGGGATATTGTAGAAT
Source organism: Actinomycetota bacterium (assembly GCA_026392215.1). Taxonomy (GTDB): domain Bacteria; phylum Actinomycetota; class Humimicrobiia; order Humimicrobiales; family Humimicrobiaceae; genus JAMDDL01. The sequence continues at coordinate 131 of JAPLCN010000069.1, forward strand.
CAATGTCAATGGTTTTAGAAGCTAATGGGTATGAGGTTACTGCCCAATATAACGATGAAAATGTTACTTTAAATGTCTCACAGTACAATCCGGATTTGATTATCCTGGATGTGATGTTTCCTGAAAATGGTTCCGCCGGGTTTGAAATTGCGAGAGACCTTAAAAGGGACAATAACTTAACCAATATCCCGATTGTCATGCTTTCGGCTGTGAATGAAAGAGGGATCTATCTGGGACGATTTACCAATCAGGACATTGATGAATCATGGTTACCCATAAGTATATTTTTGGATAAACCAGTCCAACCGAAGGAGCTACTCCTACAGGTTAAATCCATACTCAATGAATAAAGGATTCGGTCTTAAAAATCGCCATGGAATCATCTGGATTTATTTAGCTTACACTTAATAACCCTTGTTGCTAAATAATCAATTTAATTTGAATTATATCAGATGATACAGACCATAAATTTTAAATAAAATTCATTACTGTCTGGGTATTATTTCAATTGCATCATAAGGACAAATAGTTGTGCACATGGCGCAGCTGCTGCAATATTTCACATCAACATAGGGCTTCTTATTTTTCATTGAAATTGCCGGGCAATAGGATTCTGCACATTTTCCGCATTTTGTACATCTTTCCTCTATTATATTTGCAACATGGTATTCAAAGTTAACTTCAGAAGCACCCTTGAGATATTTAAGACCCAAACCCTTAAAATCATCTATTTTTTTATAACCCATTTGTTTCATATAAGCTTCAATGAATTCATTAATTTTAGTAATGAATTTAATTCCAAAAGTAACAATTCCTGTAAGAGTTTGACAAGCACTTGCTCCCAGCATTAAAGCTTCAATAACATTTTCAGGTCTTGTTATGCCTCCTCCAGAAAAACATTCAATTCCGGAAATATTCTTAGATATCAGGGCTGTTGCTTTATACATACTAAACCTAAGTGCTGCTCCGCCAAAATCTGCCAGTAAATTTGCTCCATTAACAGCAGGAAATTTGCCCTGCCCACCATTGTATATATCAGGTGGAGCTACTGCAAAATATTTGTGTGTAGTAACTATAAATTTTAGATTTCTTTTTTTAGCTTCTTCAGCAATAAACATCATTCTTGGAAAACCAGATTCGGGTGTAAGTTTAAATCCAACAGGTATTTTTACAGCACTAACAACAGCATCAAAAACAGGGAAAAGAATCTCTGGTAGAACACCCATCATCATACCCCATTTTGCTTCAGGAGGCAGGTTTAGATGCTCTAAAGTACTCATGGCACTTACTGGACAGCCGGTATTCAGTTCTATCAGGTCCACTCCTAATGACTCTATTTTTTTAGCATGATCAGCCCACTTTTCTGGTGAAACGTCATGTACCAGCATTTGACCAATAATCGGGACATTTTCAGGTAGTTTAGGTTTAATTGTTTTAATCAATTCATCAGCCCATGGCAGGAAATTGAACAAATCCTTGGCAGTATAAATATGAGCAAGCATTTCCTTGCCTTCATTAATTCTCATCCACCGGCCAACATATTTCTGATTTTTAAATAAACCCTCAAAATCTAACTCTTTTTCATATTTTGTAGGCTCTCCTGGTACAATTGCAGGAATATAGATAAAACCCGCACCTGCATCAACATATTTCATAAAACATTCTGCAGCCTTTTTACCAGGAAACCAAGGTTTGTCCAGATTATGGGGAGATACACCAATGGGAGATCTCATTTTAATGCCAGCTAATTTTGTTGAAATATCAATCATAATAAATTTCCCCTCTTATTTAATTGTTAAAATTAAAATTATATTTTACAGTAATCACTATATGTTGAAATAAATTCATCGATTAGTTTAAATCCTTTATTAACACCGAGCTGATATGTACCTGCTTGTAATAATTCTATGGCACTTTTCAAATCATAAATGCCGCCTCTGATGCTTTTATTTTTACTTCAGGGTTTAAAACGTTACGCATCAACTTAATATCTTCAATTGTTTCGCCGACCGTATTACTGTTAATATCAAATAAATATTGTATTTTTACACCCATAGTTGTTTTCACCATAGATGCTCCTGCGTTTTCTAATATCCTACTTGCTATTACTTTTTATACTTCACTTATCTTTAAAGCAGACATAGTTTTATTTGAAGGAAATATTTTTTTTATTCATGTTTTAATCTCTCAGCCATCCTCAGGGAAAATGTTATGTTATCATTATTATCTATAATTAATCATCTTTTTTAAGTAAGTTATAATTTATTATGATATTTATAATAGCAATTATAATAAAAGTCAATTTTAAAAGTATAATATTTATGTTATAGGAAACATTGAGTGCAAAAAAATTGGCAATAAATATTATTGACATTAGACAGAAAAATATTAAACTTAATTATATTGTAATTACAACATTACTAAAGTGTAATATTTAAAACTCTTATATAATTCAGGAAGGTTCTATGGAACAGGTAAGGATTTATCTGGTGGGAGCCGGACGTGCCGGAGAAGTACACGGGGATGTCTACTTTTTTTCTGTACCATATGCAAAAATAACTGCAGTCTTTGACACAGACATTTCAAAAGCAAGGAACCTCTCAAA
>JAPLCN010000069.1:2792-4786 GCA_026392215.1 Actinomycetota bacterium
GGATGCACTTTCATATAATAATTTTGATGCGGCAGTCATAACTACTCCCACCTTTACCCATTATCAGTACACTGAAATGGCTGCAAGAAAAAAAATACATGTTTTCTCTGAAAAGCCAATGGCAATTACCATTGAAGACTGCGATAAGATGATTAATGTTTGTGAAAAGGAAAAAATATTATTGCAGATTGGTTTTATGAGACGGTTTGACGCCGGTTTTGCAGGAGCAAAAAAAATGATAGAAAATGGTGATATAGGAGATCCTTTGTTGTCAAATCAGCAGGAAGGGGTCCTGGTCTTCCCGGCAAGTGGGCTTTTGACATAAAAAACAGCAATGGCAACCTTGCAGAAGTAAACAGTCACGACTTTGACTCCGTAAGATAAATAATTTTTAATAAAGATATTTTATTAACAAAAAAGAATTGGAGATATTGTGAAAGCAAAACTTGTGCCACTATATTTTAAATCGGGAATGGACAAAGATTTTAAAAAGCAAACATTAAATCTTAAAAATCTTCTTAAAGATGTGGCGGAGATAATTGAACCTATCCCGCTAGGTGAAAAACTGCCTGCCGCAGACGGTGTTATTTTCCCTCAGTTAATCGGTGACGCTTTCAAACAGATTGAAATGCTGAAAAAAATAAATATTCCAATTATTATTACAACTTCTGATTTCGGCACTGTAAATATGTGGGACTGGGAAATAGTTGCATTCATGAAAACAGAAGGAATAGATGTTTTTTCTCCTTATAGTCTGGAACTTACAAAAATAATATGTAAAAGCCTTGCATTGAAAAGAGACTTAAAGAAAACAAAATTTTTAGTTTTTCAGGATACTCCAGGAGTCGGCGGGATGCAGGGTGAAATATTTAGAAGGTTTTATTGGTGGGAAGACAGGTTTACAGAACTTTTAAATAGAAAATTTGGGGTTTCTTTAATTAAAAAAAGTTTCAAAGAATTAGGAGCGCAAGCTAAAGAGATTTCTGACAAGGCAGTAAAGGAAGTTATCAAGAATAGAGACATAAATACTGAAAAACTGACCGATAAAGCATTAAACAGTGCAGTAAAAATATATATAAAAATAAAAGAGGAACTTGATAAAGACGAAGATATAAAAGGAGTAGGCATTAACTGTCTTAATGAATCATTCTACTCTGATTCAACTCCATGTCTGGCCTGGAGCATGCTTTATGAAGACAAGAGAATGATCTGGTCATGTGAAGCCGATACTTCAGCACTCATGTCAATGTATATGATGAACAAAGTGCTTGATGCAAAAATCATGATGAGCAATATCTATCCATTTCTTATGGGAATGGCAGCCTTAAAACACGAAAGAATTGACAAGTTTCCCGAAGTAAAAGAAGACCCTCAGAATTGTGCTCTTATTGTACATTGCGGCTATTTCGGGGTTGTTCCAAAACCTTTCTGTACTTCGTGGACAGTAAGACCAAAAGTACTTGCTATTGTTGATGACAATGCGATTGCCTTAGATGCCAGATTTCCGGAGGGGGATTTAACAATTTCTAAACTTGATTCAACATTGAAAGAACTAATGGTAATTGAAGGTAATTTAGAAAGATATGTTCAATACCCTGGTTCTGATTGCAGAAACGGTGCATTGGTAAGAGTGCCGGACGGCTACAAAATGATGGAATTATTTAATTCCCATCATAACTGTTTTTTGGTAGGCAGACAGAAGGAAGGCCTTAAAAACTTAGCGAAAGTTTTTGGACTTGAAATAAAAACCATTTAATTTTTTAAATTAAATAAATGTTCTTTTAAAAAATTTTAAAAGAACTTTACTTTTTGAAAATTAAAAGATTATTGACATTTATTAATAATGGAGGTAATTTAAGCTAAATTGCTAATATTGTTATTACAACATTAATCATTTCACAGCTAAAAAGTTACATATGAAAATCAAAAATTTTTTAAGAGATAGAATATATAATATATAAAAAATATGACTATGAAGTACATCAGGATATAAC
>JAPLCN010000024.1 GCA_026392215.1 Actinomycetota bacterium
TTAACGCAAATTACCCCGACTTTTGCTTCTACAGCGTTTTCACAATTAATTCTGACTTCTTCTTCATTAATAATATGTGAAACCATACTGAATTCAATTCTTCTCCGAAATTCATCAAATGAAATATTCACTCTATTACTGCTCCTTTTAAATTTTAAAAATATATTGCACCTGTTTTTATTATCCTTTTATTTAACAGGAATATGAGTTTTTATTTTTTTATATAGTTTTTTATCTTTTTTAAAAAATTACTCTTTTGTTTATTTCCGGAGAAACAAATACTTTTATAAGCTTACTGTCCGTTCTTAATTGCTCAAGAGCTGCCTGAAGTTCTTCAAGAGGAACTTCCATAGAAAACATTTTTTTCGGTTTGATCCTGCCGTATTCCAGCAGTTTTATGGATTCATTCCAGTCGTTCCCGACACCGGCACAAGAGCTTACGACTTTTTTCTCTCCTAAAACAAGGTCAAAAGGCCTTATTTTTATAGTCTCATCTCCACCGGTTATTCCGAAAGCAGCAACCGTGCCTCCCGGCCTTACCATTTCAAATGCCTTTTCATAGGTAGCAACAGAACCAACTGCTTCAACAACATAATCGGCTCCTCTACCTTCTGTGAGTTTTCTAACCTCTGAGACTATGTCTTTAACTTCATTTGTGTTAATTATATAATCAGCACCCATTTCCTTTGCAACGTTTAGCCTCATCTCGTTATCTCCGATTACTATTACCGGAGCAGCTCCCCTTAACTTTGCAAGAGCGCCATGTAATATGCCGAGCCCGCAGCCTATGACAGCTACACTGCTTCCGAGATCTGCCTGCATTGCTTTTGCAGAATGAACGACACAGGATAGCGGCTCTATAAAAGCCCCTTCCTCAAAAGAAAGATTTTCCGGAAGCTTGTGAACTTGTTCCCACGGAACTTTTACATATTCGGCATAAGAACCGTTTGTGTGTATTCCAATCTGCGTAAAGTCTTTGCACATCAATTTACTGCCCCTTCGGCAGTAAAAACATATACCGCAACTCATATTAATATCTGCAGTTACCCTGTCATCGGCTTGAAGATTTTGCGCATTTTTTCCTGTTTTTACAATTACTCCTGAAAATTCGTGCCCGGCTACCATTGGAAGCTTATCAGCAGAATATTTTCCTGTAAATATGCTCCAGTCAGTTCCGCATATGCCAGTTACTTTTACTTTTATTAAAACTTCATCATCGCTGATTTCAGGAACCTGTATATTTTTTATGGTTAAAACTCCAGGTTTTTCAATAACAGCAGCTTTCATCATAACGGACATTTTCATACCTCCAAACTTAGATAAATATTTTTAAAAATATGATTTTTACTGGAATAAAACGTCGTTTCTTCCCTCGTAAGGTTTGTTTATAATTAAAGGCTTAAGATAAGCTATTGTTTTTGTTATTCCATCTTCCCTGCTCATTGTTACGTCTTCATGCTCATAACTCATAACATAATCATAACCTGTCATAGAAAGTTCTGTTATTACCTTTTTCCACGGAACTGAACCCCATCCCGGAATCCTGAATCTGAATCCTCTGTCAAGCCTCTGCCAGTCTCCTGTAGGTATGCAGCCTGAATACCTTATATTATGTGAAACAATTTCACCGTCTTTAGCATGAACGTGATAGATCCTGCCAGGAAAAGCATCTATGAAATTTTCAACATCAATACCCAGATAAATAAGATTTGCAGGATCAAAGTTAAATCCCCATTCTTTTCGGTTGCCTAAAAGTTCAAGGCTTCTTTTTGCGGTATAAATATCATATATAAGCTGGTTCGGATGAGGTTCCATTGCAAACTTAACACCGTACTCGGAAAACTTATCCAGGATCTTTGAAAAATACTCTAAAAATGCTTTTTCCATTTCAGACCATCCTTTAGGGTATGGGAAAGGAAAGAATCGTCCGAAGTTTTCAACACCAGTAAATCCGCACACAACAGGAACTTCAAGGGCATTGGCAGCCTGCGCAGTTTTAATGGTTCTCTCTATGCCATGAGCAATTTTTTCCTCTTTTGTCCCTTTGAAAATCCCGTCTGTATCAACACCGTATGGACCCAGGATAAGGTTTGTTTCAGTATGGTTGCTTAATGCTGAAATAATAAGGCCGTAGCTTTCAATCATTTTTTTATACTTTTTAGCATTATCTCCCTTTATTATCTCATCGATATCAAGATGCGGACTTTCCTTGAAAGCAGGCAGTTCCACTGCCTCATATCCGAGAGCGGCTGCTTTTTTTAATACATCTTCCAGCTTCAAATCAAGATAAGTGGCTGAAAAAATTCCTATTTTCATTAAAAATCCTCCGTTTTTATCTTGTTAAAATTTAAGTAAATATTTTTTTGTTTTTAAAAATATTTATAGCTTTATTTTCTATAACTTTTATTGCTTTTATTAAATCCATTTGAAAAATTATTTAAAAGCAGGCCTGCTAATATCTTTCTCGCCTTTGGAACAACACTGCTAGCAAGATTACGAAGCCTTTAACCGCACCGTTCAAATAGGGCGATATATTCATCATAATCATCATATTGCTTATAATACCCAGTATTAAAAATCCGACTACCGTTCCAATAATTTTTCCTCTGCCGCCGCTAATAGATGCTCCACCCACTATAGCAGCCGTTATTGCTTCAAATTCATACATATTACCTGAGGTTGTAGAAGCAACCGCCGCCATTCTGGACATTTCGATTGTTGCAGCAATTGCAACGCACAATCCACACAGCATATAGCTTAATACTTTTATTTTATCTGTCTTAATACCCGAATATTTGGCTGCATTTTCATTGCCGCCCACCGCGAAAACATATGTACCAAATTTTGTTTTGGTTAATAATATTGTGAGCAGTACTGCAGCAATCACAACAATTAAGAACGGAGTTGGTATGCCCAATATATTTCCGTTTCCAATATTCGTAAATTCATGAACGCTCTTTCCCGTATTTGTAGCACCATTTGTAAAGAACATTACGATCGAACGGGCCATAATACCAATTGCCAAAGTTACGATAAAAGGCGGTAACTTTGTTTTCGTAATAATGATTCCATTCACAAATCCAAAACCAACCGCAACGCCGCAGCAAGCAAGTATAGCCACCCAAAGAGGTACGTTTCCTGCGCCCTGTAAAATAATTAATACCGCGCCGGCTGTAGCCAATACAGGGCCGCTGGACAAGTCTATACCTCCCGATATCAGCACAAATGTCATACCCAAAGAAATCATACCGATTGTAGATATATTTCTTAAAATAGCCATAATATTGTTTGCTGTCGCAAACTTACCTTGTGTAATAATTGTACATGCAATAAATACTCCAATAAATACAACTACAACGCTATATTCTCTCCATAGCATTTTAAAAAAGTTTTTTCCGTTTGATTTAGCAGAAGCTTGGTTTAATTCTCCCATTCTCATTTCCCCCATCAGCAATTAACATTTGTGGCATATTTCATTACATTTTCTTCCGTTCGCTCGGAGCTTAATAA
>JAPLCN010000076.1 GCA_026392215.1 Actinomycetota bacterium
AGAAAATATGGCTGAAAAAACCAGACGCCTCTTGGATATCGGTGTAGATAATTCGATCTCTAATCCTATCTATGAGCTTGAAAAAAATGACATAAAAATAATCCAGTTTCCCACAGAGAATCATGATATTTCGGGTTTTTCAGCAAACAATGAAAAACTAGGAGATTGTATATTTTTAAATTCATGCTGCACTATTGAGCGTAGATTTTTTACTGCTATGCATGAGCTCGCCCACCTTATTTTTCATAAAGACGATTATAGAGGAGATCTAAAAGTTGAAAATGAGTTAATCAAAGAAAACATTGCAAATGAATTTGCAGGGTTATTACTGGTTCCGTCAAAATCTTTAAAGGAATTTATTGCTAATAATTTTATTGAAAAAATAAGCTTTGATGATGTTATTAATCTAAAAAAATATTTTAATGTTTCTGCAAAATGCATAATAAGAAGACTCTTTAAAGACGGAATCATTAATGAAAAAGAACATGAACAGTTAAATAAAAAAGTAGATGAAAAAGTTGATCAATACAGCGAACCTTATCCTATTGGAGAAGATAGAAATATTGAAAACTATAGATTTACTAACCTTGTGAAGAAAGCCTTTCTGGAAGGAGAAATCACTGTATCAAGGATTGCAGAACTATTGGAAATACCTGTTAAAGATGCAAACAAAAAAGCGCTGGAGTGGTCCAATAATTGAGCAATAATCCTGAACAGATAAACTTTGATACAGATAAATTTACTCTGGGTAGCAGCGTTATCTTTGCTTTCTTTAACAGTGATTTGAAACTAATACCTCACATGTAATCAGAGGCAATTATTTTAATATTATTTTTTACTCTGCCATACAGTTGTCAGCAGGGACCAGCTATAATAAAGAGTTAATACTAAATTAAATTGGACTATAATATTATGTAGTAATATAATATTATAATTATCATATTAATTAAAAATATTATTTATACTATGAAAAATCTAAATTTTTTTGAAAGCAAAAAAGCATGGTCAAGATTCAAGGACAATATCCTGAATAATTATTTAGAACCTTATATTTCTAAAATACGCACAACAAATAAATTACTGACTATAATTGATTGTTTTGCTGGAAAAGGAAAATTTGATGATGGTGAGCCTGGTTCCCCACTAATAATAATGGATAAAATACATCAAAGAATTGAAAAAATAAGGTTTCCTGAAATTTCCGGAATTTTTATTGAAAAAAAATATTATTCAGAATTATTAAATAATGTAAAAAGTTATAAAAATTGTGAAGTGTGGAATGGGACTTTTGAAGATAATTTAAGTAAAATTTTAAAACTGGATTCTGATCAGAATATATTTATTTATGTAGACCCTTATGGCATTTGCAGTTTAGACTTTGACCGTTTTAAAAAAATTAGTGAGCACAAATTCAGGACTTTAGAGATTTTATTAAATTTTAATTCAGTTGGATTCCTTAGGGAAGGTTTTAGAATTTTTAAGTGTAAAGAAGATATTTTTAAAGATTTTGAAGATTTAAATTATGAGAAAGAGGAAAATCCTAATAGTGAATTGTTAGATAAAATTGCTAATGGAAACTATTGGAAAGATATAATATTGAATTATAGAAATGGTCTTATTGATTTTTGGCAAGCAGAAAAATATTTATCCAATCAATATGGCGAGAAATATAATAAAATATTTAAACATATGGTTAACATTCCAATATATGATTCAAAAACCAAACAATTAAAATATAGGTTATATTTTGGTACAAACCATGACGATGGTATTTTATTGATGTGCGATATAATGAATAGAATATCAAAAAAAATACATGAAGAGATACAAAAAGGCCAATTAGCATTATTTGAGTATTCATTAACTAGCCCATTACCTAAAAATGATGAGGAAATTGATAATTATATTTTTAGTATTTTAAAAAACATAAAACATTCAATATCTATAAAAAATTTAGGGGTAAATTTAATAAAATATTTTGATATTAAATATTCATTAACTGAATAC
>JAPLCN010000116.1 GCA_026392215.1 Actinomycetota bacterium
TATTATGCCAGGTCCAGGTTTTTATCTTTTTGGGGAAGAAGAGAAAAAAGAAGTATTGGATGTTTTAGAGTCAGGATATTTATCCCGCTACGGAAGTGAAGACGATCCTGCTTTCAAACATAAAGTAGCTACTTTTGAGAAGGAATTTGCAAAGTATATTGGAGTAAATCACAGTATAGCTGTAAGCAGTGGAACGGGCGCATTACTGATATGTCTGGAAGCTTTAGGGATTGGGCCAGGAGACGAAGTGATTGTTCCAGGCTATACCTTTATAGCATCTATATCATCTATCATATATGCAAGGGCTATTCCAGTATTTGTCGAAATTGATGAGTCTCTGACAATTGATCCTGATGATATTGAAAAAAGGATAACCAAAAAAACAAAAGCTATTATGCCAGTTCATATGCTGGGGAATCCATGTAAAATGGATAAAATTATGAAAATTGCAAAAAAACACAATCTATATGTAATTGAAGATGCTTGTCAAGCAAACGGGGCCTCCTATAAGGGTAAAAAAGTTGGGAGCATAGGAGATATTGGTGCATTTTCTTTAAATGTTTTTAAAACAATCTCTGCTGGTGATGGTGGAATAGTAGTAACAAATGATAATGACCTTTATGAAAAAGCTTTTGGTTTTCATGACCAAGGTCACAAACCAGCCAGGATGGGGATTGAAGTAGGGGAAAGAAGCATAATTGGACTTAATTTTAGAATTAATGAACTTACTGGAGCTGTTGCTTTAGCCCAGCTTCGCAAAATTGAAAAAATCATATCAACGCTACATGAGAAAAAGAAAAAATTAAAGGATGCAATTTCAGAAATAGAAGGTGTTGGATTTAGAGAGCTTAATGATGAAGAAGAATGTGGAACGCTTCTAACGCTTATATTTGATGATAAAGATAGAGCAGAAAAGTTCTGTAAAAAAGTTGGAACAAAAACAGTATATAATTCAGGTTGGCATGTTTACAATAATATGGAGAACATACTTGGAAAGAAAATGCCAACCAAAATTAATTGCCCATTCACTTGCCCTTATTATGGTGAAAATGTGGAATATAAGGCACATATGCTTCCAAAAACAGATGATATATTACAGCGTGCTGTAAATATAAGTGTTGGTGTTATTGATGGAGGCCTTGGCGCAGGTTTTGGGATTTCAATTTTATCAAGTGATAAAGAAATAGCAGATTGTGCTGCCATAATTAAAAATGCAGCAACTGAAATATTTTAATATATTTTTAAAATTTTTACACTGGAGGTTTCATGGCTAAGATTAAATGTGGCATAGCCGGAATGGGATTCATAAGTAATTCCCATATAGATGCAATCAGAAGAGTTGGCTTTTCTGAAGTTAGCGCTGTTACTGACATAAATTATGGACTTGCTAAAAGAAAAGCAGATGAATGCTATATACCAAAATGCTACAAAAGCGTTGATGAGCTTTTAGCTGATCCTGAGATTGCTGTGGTTCATAACTGTACTCCTAATAACCTTCATTTTGAGATAAATAAAAAAATTATCCTGTCAGGGAAGCATGTTTTTTCAGAAAAACCTTTAGCCATAAGCAGCAAAGAAAGCGCAGAGTTAATTAATGTATTAAAACAAAATCCCGAAGTGGTAGCAGGGGTTAATTTTAATTACAGGATGAACCCACTAGTTCAGGAAATTAAGGCAAAAGTTAATAATGGTGATATTGGAAAGCCAATTCTTGTACATGGTTCATATCTTCAGGATTGGCTGCTTTATCAGACAGACTATAACTGGAGAATTGATAAAAGTTTGGGTGGGGCTTCAAGATGTATTGCTGATATAGGTTCTCATTGGATGGATACAGTCCAGGAAGTCCTTGGCGATAAGATAGTGGAGGTATGTTCTGATTTAGCAGTGATATATAAAATTAGAAAAAAGCCAAAAACTCAGGTTGAAACATTTGCCACAACCACAGATATTGAATATGAAGAAATAAAAGTAGATACAGAAGATTATGGTGCTGTAATGTTTAAAATGAAAAGCGGTATTCACGGTGTTTTTTATGTGTCAGAAGTCAGTGCAGGCAGAAAGTGTTTTTTTAATTTTGAGATAGACGGAACTAAAAGTTCAATGCATTGGAACCAGGAAATTGCTGATTGGATGTGGATTGGCTATAAAGATAAATATAACCAGCAAGTTATGAGAAATCCTAATCTTATGGCGGAAGAGACCAGGCAATATACATCTCTTGCAGCTGGGCATCCTGCAGGTTGGAATGATGCAGAAAGAAATAATGTTTATAGTTTTTATAAGTATATATTGGATGGTAAAAAGTTAGGAAAGGATCCCAGTGATTTTGCTACCTTTGATGAGGCTCATTACATCGTGAAGCTTACGGAGGCAATTTTAGAAAGTAATAAAACAAAAAGATGGATTATAGTAAATATAGGGCACAGTTCCATTAGAAAACTGATATCAATTATAAATAAGAATTATAAGGGAGAGCTTAAGACAATCATTAAAAATGAATTAATTATTAGAAACACATGTGCAAAAATAAAATAACCGGCTTAAAGATAATAGTAGTATAAAAATTATTCTTTTCGAAGCTTAAATCAAATAAAAAAGTATGCTTTTAAATTATAATTCAATGGAAACTATGCTATGCTGATTATAGGATGTTAAATTTTATTTGACTATAAAAAAAATTTAAATAATAATATAATAACTCTAATTAAAACGCTTTAAATTTTCAAAAATTTTGTGAATTTTACAAAACAATTATCAGTAAAATAAAAAATGAGCGATTTAAGCACCGATATTGCAATTGAACTTATCAATGTCAATAAAAATTTCCAGGATTTTATAGCAGTTAATAATGTTAACCTTCAAATCAGACAAGGGGAATTTTTCTCAATGCTCGGCCCTTCCGGATGTGGGAAAACAACTACTTTACGAATGATTGCCGGCCTTGAAACACCTTCATCAGGCAAGATTCTGCTCGAAGGAAAGAATGTAACCAGTATCCCTGCTTACAGAAGAAATGTTAATACTGTTTTTCAGGATTATGCCATATTTCCTCATATGACTTTATATGATAATATTTATTTCCCCTTAAAGATGAAGGGCCTATCAAGAAAAGATGCAAACTCAAAGATCCTGAAAATGCTAAGAATAGTCAGCATGGAAGGGCTTGAAAAAAGATTTTCTTCTCAGATTTCAGGAGGCCAGAGACAGAGGATTGCACTTGCAAGAGCTTTGGTTAATGAACCTAAAGCTCTCCTGCTTGATGAACCTCTTGGGGCACTTGATTTTAAATTAAGAGTAGCCATGCAGACAGTTTTAAAGGAAATTCAGTCAAATGTCGGTATAACTTTTGTGTATGTTACACATGATCAGACTGAGGCGATCACCATGAGCGACAGGATTGCTGTCATGAGGGATGGTATTGCTCATCAGATTGGAAGCCCGGATGAAATTTACAATAAGCCAAAAACTGCTTTTGTGGCTTCATTTATAGGTGAAATGAATTTTCTTGAAGGCAAGGTAATTTCTGTCAACGATAAGGAAGTAAAAGTAAAATTAGATGAATACGAAGTTTATTGTGAAAGAAATGATAATAAATACAGTTCTGGAGATGAAGTCCTTGTTTGTGTAAGGCCTGAAAAAGTGCTGACAAATCCAATTAAGAAACAGATAAATGAAGTAAAATACAAGCTGGTAAGGGTTGTATTCAGAGGCGATGTTTATGAAATTACAACCAAACTGAATGGCAATGAATTAAAATCTGTAGTAAGCGCTGTAGAATGGGGCAAAACTCACTTGCCTGGCGAAGATATTACCATGGGTTGGGATATAACCAATTCAATAATATATCCAATTGAAATGAAGAAAAATATCATAAGCTACGGAGAATAAATGGAAACCACAGAAGCGCTTGATAAAAAAATAAATAAAAAAGCCCCGGTTAAGAAGGTGCAAAAGGAAAAAACAAAACTAGGAACATTGCTGCTAGGTGTGCCTGTTATTTTATGGCTTCTGATGATAGTGATAATTCCGGTTATCCTGATGCTTATTATGAGCTTTAAGATAAAATCTGGATATGAAATCACAAATATATTTACTTTTCAGAATTATCTTTCATTTTTTAAAAATTCAACTTACTGGAGAATACTTCTAAAAAGTTTCAGGATGGCTTTTATTGTTTCTTTTACCGCCATAATTGTAAGTTATCCGCTTGCTTTTTTTATATCAAGAGTTCTTAAAAAAGGTAGAAGTTTTTTATTCATGCTTATAATAATACCATTATGGGTAAGTTATCTTGTTAGAATTATTGCATGGAGGACCATACTTGGAAATAACGGCCTTCTAAATAATCTGCTAATGGGTCTTCATATTACAAAACAGCCTTTATCCATTTTTTTATATAATAACTTTTCTGTTATCTTGACTTTAACCTACATTGCAATTCCCTTTGTTTTTATTCCGTTATACACAGCCCTTGAAAAAATACCAAATAATCTTGTTGAAGCTGCGAGGGATTTAGGAGCAAATGACTTTCATGTATTTAAAAGCATTATTTTACCTCTATCAGCACCTGGATTTATTACAGGTTTTATGCTTTCCTTTATTCTTGCTCTTGGGGATTATATAATTCCGCAGCAGCTTGGAGGAAAAACCGGGCTTATGTTTGGTAATATTGTATGGTCTCAATTCGGTTTTGCATCAAACTGGCCACTTGGTTCTGCACTTGGTTTTATACTGTTTACGATAGCAGCAGTAATTCTTGCCATAACTCAAAAATTTTCTGGTGAAGAAGGCATTTACATGTAATTTATTATTAAATTATATAGGATAAAAGATAGAAAAAATAATAATGGAAAATGGTTTAAAATTTAAAAATTCAGGCACAGTTATAGCTGATAATAAAAACAGCAGGTCAAAAAAACTTAAAGGAGAGCGGAAAAGGTTTTCTTTTTTAAGCATTTATTCTGTTTTAATATATATGTTTCTTTATATTCCTTTATTTGTTGTTGTAGTTTTTTCTTTTAATTCTAGTAAATCAACAGTATCTTTTGAAAGATTTACTTTCAGCTGGTATATTGAATTGTTTAAAGACAGCGCGCTGATGTCTGCATTTCTGCACTCCATAGAGGTAAGCCTTATAGCAGTAGTTATAGCTATTATTATTGGAACATCAGGTGCTTTCTTTCTGGTAAGGGCTAATTTTCCGGGGAAGAAATTTTTCATGACTATTGCGCAGCTGCCTTATGTTTTACCTGGCATAATAGTTGGTATTGCTTTACTTATTTTCTTTATCAGCCTTAATTTCAAATTAAATGCTTTTACTATTATTTTAGGCCATGTATCATTTACAACCCCTGTTGTGCTGATGCAGATGATGAGCAGAATTCAAAGGCTGGGTAAAACCTATGAAGAAGCTGCCCAGGATTTAGGGGCAAATCCAATGAAGACATTTTTCCTTGTCACTTTGCCACTTATTAAAACTGCCATAATAGGCGCTGCATTTCTTGCATTTACAATTTCATTTGACGAAATTGTCATAACATATTTCTTAACCGGAACATGGAATACTTTGCCGGTATTTATTTATGGCATGATGCGCTTTGGACTTTCTCCAAAAGTTTATGCAGTTTCTTCACTGGTACTTATCCTTTCCATAGTCATGGTTTATTTCATGGCGAAATTTACCGGTAAGACTGAAGAAGCATCTTTAAAAAAATAATAATAAGGATTAACTTTTTTTATTTTAATATAACTTATAAATAAAAACGAAGAATGATTAGCTGCCAGGTTCAGGAAAAGGGGGATGTCTTTGCAATAAAGTTTGTCGTTATTAACCTTGTTCATTTTTTAAACAATGTAAGCTAAATATAAAAATATTATTGTTTTACAAAAAATATATATGCAATTTAAAGCTTTTTTATTAAGTTTAAAAAAGGTGGTGAGATTAAGAAAAAAATATATTTAAAAGATTTAAAAAGTAAAAATAACAAATATTTTATTAAAAAAAGGGAGGTAAAAAGCATGAAAAAAACAGGTCTTATTTTTTTGACAGTGCTGGCTTTAGTTACTCTTGTTTTTGGAGTAATTATAGTAAATGGCTGCAAACCAAAAGCTAAAGCCAAACTAAGCATTGCCTGTTTTAAAGGTTATGCCGAAGATGAGTGGGTAAAACCATTTGAAGAGAAATATAATGCAACTGTTGAAGTTACATATTTCGGGTCAGTTGATGAAGCATTTGCAAAAGCAAAAGCTGCACCAGATCAATGGGATATTATCTCTATAGACTCTGGTCGTGTTAAGCTATACTACGATGCTGGCTTAATTAAAGATATTGACACAGCAAAAATTGAAAATTATGGAAAGGTCGGCGAATACTTCAGAACTCAAGGTTATGCTGAACTTGAAAAAGGAAAGAAATTCCATGTGCCAATTTGCTGGGGTGATCAGGATTTTGTAGTTAATATGGAAACTGCCGGTGAGGATATAAAGCCATATTTGAAAGATATTGGTGATGGCAAGCAAGCATTATCATACAATGTTTTAAAAGATGCTAAGCTGGCTAATAGAGAAACAATTTTTGATGAATCAACAAACGTAACAAATATGTCTGCAATTTCTGCAGGTATTAAAACTCCATTCAAGCTTGATGATAACGGTTATACAAAAATGCAGGAAGAACTTACTAAATGGGCGCAGAATTGTAGAGCATTCACTATCGGGTTTGATTCAGAAATGCAGGTTCTTACAAGTGGAGATGCAGAGGTAATATTAACAGGTAACAACTCTCTTGTAGCAATGGCATTAGCTGATCAGAACTTGGGTGGTAAATTTAAGCACTTTCTGCCAGCAGAAGGAACAATCTGTTGGATTGATGGCTGGGCTCTTTCAAAATTAACCACAGGTGAATCACTTGACCTTGCGCTTAAATATATGGACTATATGATAGGTGATGAAGGTCAGCAAAAACTTGCGAAACTGGTTGGTTTCGGTATTGTAAACCCTTCCGGCGCAAGTGGTTATACAGATGTAATAGGTAAAACTACGTGGTGGTATTCTACTTCAATTGATAAATTCCCGGTTCCATTATATGTAATGGTTGCTGAAGAAAATCCAGAGCAAAGAGTTAAAGTTTGGACAGATATAAAAGCTTCTCTTGGTAAATAAATGGCTTTATGCATGATTTTTATTTTTAGTTTTAATTTATTGTTTTTTTAAATTTAAAAAATTGCTGGCGGTTTGTTATAAAATAAACCGCCAGCAGAAATATTTTTAAAATATATTATCAATTAAACAGAAATGCGAATTCATAAGTTATGAAAAAAATTAATCCAAGGATCGGCTTTTGCCTGATTCAAAACAAATTTGAAGTAGGAGCTGACAGATCAAAGGAAATATATGAAAAAACTATTGATGATTTTTTTAAATATGAAAATATTGATTTTTTTCCTTTTAGTGAATTTGTAGATAGTGATGAAAGCGCAGCTAAAGCTGGAGATTTTTTTTATGAAAAAAAGATTGATTTGCTTCTTTGCATAGAAACTACTTGGAGCAATGATAATTATGTAATTGATATTCTTGAGTATACAAATGCACCATTGATGTTATGGGCAATGCCCGGAATGGAAACAGGTTCACTGTGCGGATTTCACCAGCTCGGTGTGGTTTTGCATGAACTGGACAGAAAACATGAAATTTTTTATGGACCTGTAAATGATAAAAATATTCAGAAAAAAATAATTACTTTTGCAAATGCAGCAGGACTTAAAAACTACTTAAGAAAGTCAAAATTAGGATTAATTGGCTACAGAGTCCCTGGTATGACTGAAGTTGCTTTTGATGAGTTTGAGTTAAAAAGAAAATTCGGTCCCGGAATTATTCATTTTGGGATAAACAATATATTAGATAGAGTTAAAAGTGTCAGCAACCAGGAAGCAGAGAAAACCTGGCTGGAAATAAAAAAAAGCGGAGCTAAAATCAGCGTTAGTGATAACGAAGGTTTGATTTCTGTAAAAAATTATCTGCTGCTAAAAAAATTAGCAAATGAAAATAATCTGAATGGCTTTGCCGTTGAATGCTATCCGGAAATTATGGGGCAGGTCTGCCTTGCAGCATCGCTTCTTGCCAAGGAAAATATAGTTATAGGCTGCGAGGGTGATGTGAACTCAACTATGGGAATGCTGATGCTTGATTATTTGACAGGTATGCCAGTCCATAACACTGATCTTCTGGACCCTGATTCAGAAAACTCAATAATATTTTCTCATTGCGGTTCCGGTGATTTTTCAATATCAAAAGGCATAAATGAGATTGAATTGTGCCCGGTGAGGCTTCAGCAGTGCGGTGTTTGCGTTAAATTTTTGCCAAAGCTGGGGGAAGTCACTCTATTAAATATTGTCGGCAGAAGAGATACTTACAGGATAAGCGCACTGGATGCTTACTCACAGTAAACCGGCATGGTTTTCCCCGGAAATCTTTTAAGTGCAAGGTTTAATATAAGCGTGAAAAAATTCCTGGAAATAAAAGAAAAAAATGCTGTAGGGCATCACTGGATGATTAATTAAAAATATTCGCTGATTTAATTGATGTTAAATTTGTAGAATTTGTTTAATTAGGAAGGAAGTAATAAATGAAGCTTACTCAAACTCAAGTCCTATCAATTGAAGAAATTAAAAAAATTGATGAGATCTCAAAAGAAGTACTCGAAGAAACAGGAGTTAAAGTTTTTAGCACAGGTGCTTTAAAAATATATGAAAAAGCAGGCTGTAAAGTTGATTATGAAAAAGAGATAGTTAAAATACCTGCAAAATTAACTGAAAAGTGCATAAAATCTTCACCTTCAGAATTTAAGTTATACAGTCGTGACAGAGAGAATTATCTGGATTTTGGGAAAAATCTAGGTTATTGTGCCTCTGGACATAATGCAATTTATATTCTTGACCTTGAAACAATGGAAAGAAGGCTTTCAACAAAAGAAGAGATCGGAAATTTTGCAAAAATTTCAGATGCACTTGAAAATATTCAAGTAGTTGGAGTTGAAGCAATGCCTCAGGATGTTTTCCCAAAGGCTTCGATTTTACATGCTATTGATGCAGTTGTTAATAATACTAATAAACATATTTTTTATTCTCCTGAAAATATTAATGAAGCAAAGGCATCAATTGAAATGTTAAAGGCAGTTATTGATGGTGAAAGCTTGCAAAAAACACCAATCGGTATTTGTCAACTTTCTCCGATAAGCCCGCTTACTTGGTCCAAAGGAACTATCGAAGGTGTATTGGAAATAGCAAAAACAGGGCTTCCTTTGTGTTTTTTACCACAACCTTATTGTGGAGTTACCTCTCCAATTACTTTAGCAGGAACGCTAGTAACCAATAATGCTGAAACTCTGTCAGGTTTAGTTTTAGCTCAGTTAGTTAACGAAGGTGCTCCCATGATTTATGGTGGTGCTTGGACAACTTTTGAAATGAATAAGGGCACTGTATTAATAGGCACTCCTGAAAGATGTTTGCTTTCAATTGGTGGGGCACAAATTGCAAAATATTATAATTTACCTTCTCATTGTATCGCATTTGACACAGATTCTAATATTTATGATGAGCAAAATGGATTTGAGAAAATTTTTAATGTTATTGCCACACTTCAATCAGGAGTAAATTTGATTGTAAATGCAGGGATGTTTTCAACTGGAATGACAGTTAGCTATGAACAATTAATAGTAGATGAAGAAATTGCGAGTTTTGTTTACAGGTATTTAAAAGGAATAGAAGTAAATGATGAAACATTATCAAAAGAAGTCATTAATAAAGTTGGACAGCACGAGAACTATATGATGGAACCTAGCACAATGAAATATGTCAGGCTTGGTGAGCATGCATCTTATAAGGTTTCAAATAGAGATGTGTATGATAATTGGAAAAGCAAAGGTAAGCCTTCAATTACTGATAATGCTAGAAAGCTCGCCTTGGAAATTATTAAAGATCATAAACCAAAACAGCTGACAAAATCAAAACAGGAAAAGTTAAAAGATATAATAGTTAAATTTGAAGCACAATATAAATAAGAACTTAATAAAATTATTTTTTATCTATTTTGAGGTGAATAATGGAAAGTTCAGGAAAAATTATACCAAAAATTGGTTTTATATCTTTAACAGAGCCTCCACGAGCACTATCTTTTGCTGATTGGTTAAAAAGAGTTTATTACCTGTAAAATAAATAAATATATTACATTAAAAGAGGAGGAAATATTATGCCAGGTCCAGGTTTTTATCTTTTTGGGGAAGAAGAGAAAAAAGAAGTATTGGATGTTTTAGAGTCAGGATATTTATCCCGCTACGGAAGTGAAGACGATCCTGCTTTCAAACATAAAGTAGCTACTTTTGAGAA
>JAPLCN010000052.1 GCA_026392215.1 Actinomycetota bacterium
ACCTGGAAAGCACCCTTTACAGGTTAAGGAGGAGATGAGAGTCTTATCTGTATTGGTTTAAAATTTAAAAATTCCAGGCCAATAAATTTGGTTCTTAAATCCTTTAAGAGTTGATGAAAAACATTGGTAATGCTGCCAAAGACTTTTTCTATTTTGTCTTTGGCAGGCCTTTTTTTTATTAATTGGCCGATGGTGTGAGCAATTTGAAGAATTAGGTAGAAATTCTTCATCGCCATTTCATTACTGCTAAATGAGTGCTCCAGGTTATATCTCCTGTTTTTTTGCGTGTTAAAACCTTCATTTTCAATCTTCCATCTTAATCTTCCTCCTTTAGTTATTTTAGAAAAATTATTTTTATATATATTAAGATTGGCTATCCATACGAATCTGGTATTTACAGTTTCACCCTTACTGTTAATTTTAGATTCACTGTATTGTAAGGATATCAAATACTGGCCCTCGTAGGATAAGTATTCGGCGCCTTGTTCCTTTCTGAATAGGTTTCCGAATACTTTCCTCCGAACCGTACTTACACCTCTTAGTGTATACGGCTCTCCATCTGCCATTTAACCTCATATGTGCGTGCTTCTTGAGATTGTTCAAGAACACTATTGGATTTCTCAATGCCTCTCGCATTCTCCATAGTTATTGAACTTTGGTAGACTGCCTCCCTTTGCCATGTAATGGGTTTTCCCCATCTCAGACTACTACGGAGGCTCCGTTGCCATGGCAAGCAAGCTTGCTTTAGACAATCCCCATTTAGGTACTAAGAGAAAAGCTTGTCCTGATGTCGGATACGATTTTCGCCCTTTCATGAATACTCAAGTAGGAAGGATACGTACTACTGCCATACCTCCGTACAGTAAAGATACGGCGTAATCCCTTGCAGCGTTTCAATGGTTTCTTCGCTGCCGATACATCTTTGGCCCTTCAGGCTGTCGTTTAAGCAATCCAGCTTTTATCCTTGTTCAAGACTTTTGTCTTGCCTTTTCAGTCGCAGCCTAACCATTGGCTGACTTACGGCTTTACCAGTATGCTATTTTCCTGATCAGCGTTTCCCCCTTTCAGTAAACTGGTTGACAATAGGCCGTTGTAGTACTGGCCTTCTGCGTGCTACGGCAGATTCTCTTAATGCCCATTATGGGCGCACTGTAGGTAATATCAGCATGCCATATTTCATTTACTCTTAACGGTACTACTCCCTTTATCAAGTTTGGATATTTTACAAAGTTATGGTTTGAGTTTGTTGTTCTCTTAAATGATCTTCTGATACTGCAGAGGATATTTTCACTTTTCATTATCCGGTATATCTTCTTATGGTTTACAATCATATCTTCGCCTCTTAGAGCTGCTGTAATTCTTCTGTAGCCATAGAATGGAAACTCAAGTGCTATTTCATTTATTTTATCTGCAAGATCTGTATCAGATATTTTGTTACCCATAGGTTTGTAGTAAAAGGATGATCTTGGTGTTTGCATTATTTGGCACCCCCTTTTAACATTTTGTAGCCTCGAGATGTTACAATTAATGACTCCTCTTTTTTTTCCTTCTCAACGAAATCTATTACCTGACGCAGCATCCTGTTTTCCATGGTAAGCTCGCCTACAACTCTTTCAAGCTCGTGGAGTTTTAGTTCAAACCTTGTTATATCCATGTTGTTTTCAAAGAACTTACCTGACCTGTATTCCTTTTTCCATCTTGAAATAAGTAGTGGTGAGATTGTATATTTGCGAGCTAGCTCCACCTGGCTAATGCTTCCGGAAAGTACTGATTCTACAACCTGTCTTTTAAACTTTTCATCAAATGTTCTTCTTGCTCTCATAACTGATGAGACCTTCCTTTCTCTTTTTTAGGCCCTCATCAGCATATTTTAACTTAAGTTATTTTAGTATACAATGTGTCCAAGGGATGGGGTTCACCCCACCTATAAGATTTTTTATTTCTTTTATGTGTATATCTTATCTTTTAAACTTGTATTATATAATATTAAAAATCTGTTTCGGGTATCATCTATATATTAAAGTTTTGTATTATAAAAAATCATTAAGGGAATTAATTCTACCATATCTTTAAAACACAGATTTCTTTTCCATAAAAGCATGTACTACAAAATGGGTACTAGGTTTTCCGCTAATTTCTATTGTTTTTAATTCAAATATATTAAAATATAATCTAAAAAGTTTTCTTATCTCATCTTCAGAAGAAAAATACAAACATGTACCCAATCTTGTTTTCCTGTATTTTCCCTTACCACCAAATTGACGGTCCTTTTCGCTAAAACAAACAGAGAGGTATTTTGCTTTTGGATTAAGAAGCCTATTTACATTTTCTACATATCTTTTCCTTTGTCTAGGAAATATATGGTGCATAAATTCCCAGTCATAAGCAAAATCAAAAGTTTCTTCAATTACCCCAAAATCCTTTAGAACATCAGCAACAATAAAATTGCACCTAACTCCCTTCTTTCTCGCATTTTCTTTAGCAATTTCTATAGCTTTTGGAGAAATATCAACTCCAGTCACATCAAATCCTTGACTTGCAAGATAAATAGCATAATTGCCTGTTCCGCAACCTAAATCAATAGCCTTACAAGGTGATACCTTTCCAGACTCAATCAATTCCACTAATACAGCAGGTGGTTCTGGCTGGTTCCAAGGTATATCATCTAAGGGTAGGAGTAGACCACTGTAAATTTTATCCATCTGTTCTTTTACTTCTTTGCTTGTATTACTTTCGCTAGAATTAAGGAGCGGTTCATTTTCCTTTGCTGACACTTTATCTCACTTCCAATCTCTTATCCATAAGTGATATATATTTTATATATTTTTAGCAAATTATGAACATTAAATAGCTGCCTGTTTTCTGTTAATTTACCGTGGTTGGTATCAAAGATTAACAAAACAATACTAAATTCTTTTTTGTATTTTCATGCCTTATTAATCACTATTAAGGAGTGGGAAGACGCATATTTAGTATCACTTGTTTTTTCTATCTAATCCTATCACCACACCTTAACAATATAGGGTGTTGCTTCCTATTAGATATTGCCGCAATTATATTTTAAAGAGAATTTATATAACAATTATAATAATAAATTTCTATTTCCAATATCCACATTTGTAAGACCACATCTTTTGGCAGTTTCCAAGCATGAATAAGCGAGTTTCTTTGATGTTGGTGTGAGATCGCTCATATAAAATTGCGGATGAAATCCCAATAGTTTATAAGGAATATCAGGACTGCAATCATAAATGAACTCTGATATTTTTTTAATCTCAATCTCATCTATATAACCAGGTACCAGCAAAGTACTTGCAATTACCAGTGGTAAATTTTTTCTTTTGTATATAAATTGAGATGCAGTTTCAAAATTTTTTAAAGTATTTTTATTTGAACTGCCTGTCAATACAAAATACAGATTACTATCATATGCTTTTATATCAAACTTAATGCAGCCTCCTGTTTTAAGAGAAATTTCAACTGCTTTTTTAAGGTATTTTTTACTCATTGTTCCATTTGTTTCCCAGCAAATTCTTAAATGTTTTTCTTTTTTTGATTGGCCGGCTTTTTGGGAAGCATTTAATGCAAAATCCATCTGTGTTGATGGGTCACCGCCAAAAAAGCAAATGCAAGAAGTTCTGCTGTCTACTGCATTGACTAACTCATCAATATTTCTGATTGGAGCTAATTTTTGGGTCATATCTCTAAAATGCCAGTTCTGGCAGAAAAGGCAATTTAAGGTACACGCTCCAAAAAATACAGCCAGATTCTTATATCCGAATTCGGGAGTGGAAGAATAAGAATATTGTGGAAAACCAGAATTAGAACAGCCTGGACATACCCAGTCTGCAACACAGTTGGTGGGAAGGGAATCGTAATACCATTCAACCAGTGCTTTACTTTTACCTATTCCCCTATAAGAAATAATTTTATTGCCATAATTTACCCTTAGGCCACAATACCCTTTATTATTTAAACCAATTTTGCAGTTATTTATGCATAGACCACATCGTAAACCATCCTGGTCTTTGGGTGGAAATTGCGGCAATGAAAATTCTTCTCTGATTTTTTTATGGGCAACAGAAGCGATTCTTCTGGACTTTTTAGGATACTTTCTTATACATTCCAAACAGATCCCCAATGTCTTTGAAACTAGATTTGATTTTTTCTTGCATAAAATACAAGTTGAATTAAAGTAATTATTATGTTTTTCATTAAATGATTCCATTTTATAAATTCTACTATTATTTTATTTAGTATCTTGTAGTTATAAAATATTTTATTGAAACATATATTTAAATTATTGGTTAAAATTTATAACATCATGTTAGCATCTTATATTAGATTACATAAAAACAAAAAATAAGGATATTGTGAGGAAATTTTCTGTAAAAAGATTAATAGGATTATGAAAATTAAGCGTATATTATTTATATGAAGTTTTATATTAAATTCATATTGATATTAATATCTGGAGCATTATTATCCTTAAGCTTTTATAGTCCGGGTTTTTTAGCCTGGTTTTGCCTTGTACCATATTTAGTTGCAATATATTATTCTAATTTAAAACAGACAGTCTTTTTTAGCTTTATACTGGGACTTATATATTTTGCTGGTGTTACTTACTGGTTTACTGCATATAGTTTTGCATTCTGGTTCCCAATTGTTGGATATTTAACGATTTTTACATTATTTTTTGGAATAGTTATATATTTTATATATTCAAAAATTAGCTGGTCTCCCTTAAGAATTTTTTTAATTTCAGCAGTCTGGCTGGCAATAGAATTTTTCAGAAATAGGACATTTCTCGCTTTCCCCTGGGGAATGCTTGCTTATTCACAGCATAATTATTTAGCACTTATGCAAATGACTAAGATAACGGGTGTATATGGAGTTTCCCTAATATTAATTTTATTTAACAGTGCAATTGCAGAGACAATAATTAATTTTATTAAAATTAAAAAAATAAATTTAAAGTGTCTACTTGCAATAATTTGTTTGGTGGTTTTAATAGTGGTTTATGGTTTTATTAATATAAATATTTATAAAAAAGATTTTGAAAATAAAAATTATAAAAAAATTAATATTGCAGTGGTTCAGCCTAACATTTCTTTTGAAGAAAAATTTGAAAGAGATAGCGGGGTAATAATACCAAATCCCTACAGCACAAAAAATTATTTTAAAAATGATACTGAACTTGTAGTATTTCCTGAAAGTGTCTTATGGGGAACTTTGGAGCAAAATAAAACATTTAAAGATTGGGTAGCTAAAACTATAAAGAATGAAAATTTATATCTTATTATGGGGCAAATCCTTTGGGACAGTAAAAATAATTATTATAATTCAGTTGTTCTTTACTCACCAGATTTAGAAATACTTGGAAGATATAATAAAATCCACCCTCTTCCTTGTGCTGAGTATATGCCATACCCTCATATTTTAGGTTTCTTAAGTTTTTTAAATATTGCTAAACTAAATATAACCCCTGTAAGAGAATTTAGTATGATTAATTATCCTGGAAAAGGTAAGTTAGGAATAAATATTTGTTTTGAATCTACGCTTCCAATTATTTCAAGAACTTTTAGGTTTAAAGGTGCAGATGCAATATTTGTATTTACTGATGATGCTGGATTTAAGCATAGTATAGCTTCCTGGCATCATGTCATTTTTTCAAAGGTAAGGGCTATTGAAAATAGCTGCTATGTTGTTCACAGTAGCAGTATGGGAATATCAGCAGTTATAAACCCAATAGGTGAAATAATATCAAAAACAGAGTTAGGTAAAAAAGAAGTATTATATGAAACCATATATTTAAATTCAAAAAAGTCTTTTTACTCACAATATGGAGATATAATTATGTATATTTATTTTGGATTTTCTTTTATATTCTTATCGGTATATATTTTTATAATTAGGTTTAACAAATCTAAAATAAAAATAGCTAAATTTAATAAAAATTTATCTAAATGACAAATAATCAAGTTCTGCTTATAAACTCTAACTTAATAAAACCTCCTGTTGCTCCCTTAGGTTTAGATTATGTTGGTAGCATTATTATAAGAAATGGTTTTAATGTAGAATTGTTGGACCTTAATTTTTCAGAGAATATTGAATATGACATAAGGAAGAAATTAACAAATAACTCTTTTTTGGCTATTGGACTTAATATTAGAAATACTGATGACTGCTACTATTTAAGCCAGGATTTCTTCTTACCAAAAATAAGGGATATAGTAGCAGTCATCAGGAAATATTCAGATTCTCCAATAATTTTGGGTGGTGGTGGATTTTCAGTTGTCCCTTTAGAGATAATAAAATACCTTAAGGCTGATTATGGAATAATTGGTGATGGAGAAATTACATTTCTAAGGCTTTTAGATAGTATTAGAAATAGTAAAAAAAACTCTGATATATCAGAAAATATAAAAGGTGTGGTATTTAAGGTTTCTGATTATAAAATAATGGAACCTGGATATTATTCATTGAAAGAATATCCTTTGCCTGATAGAGATTTGGCGGACAATAAAAGATATTTTATAGAAGGAGGCATGGGAGCCATTGAAACTAAAAGAGGTTGCTATAGAAAATGTATATATTGTGCTGATCCCTTGATTAAGGGAAGTAATATAAGAGTTCGTCCAATAAATACAGTAACAAAAGAGATAAAAAATTTAATAGATAAGGGTATAAATTATATACACTTTTGTGATAGTGAATTTAACCTTCCAATAGATTATTCTACAAATCTTTTAAATCAAATAATAGATACAAATATTGGAGATAAAATAAAATGGTATTCTTATATGAGCCCTGTTCCATTTAATGAAAATTTTGCAAAACTTTTAAAACATGCAGGTTGTGAAGGTATAAATTTTGGGGTAGACAGTGCCAATCCAAAAATACTAAAAAATCTAGGAAGGAATCATACCCTGGATGATTTAGCCAACGTAGCAAAGCTCTGTTCAAAATATAAAATTAAATTTATGTTTGATCTGCTACTTGGTGGTCCCGGGGAATATAAAGATAGCATAAAATATACAATAGATAATATAAAAAAATTAAATCCAACCTGCGTGGGTATATCATATGGAATCAGGGTCTATCCTGGCACATATCTTGCCAGTATTATAAATAGGGAATTTTTTCCAAATAATAAAAATTTATATGGAAATGTTAAAGATAATACAAATTTTTTTAAACCTATTTTTTATATATCAGAAGAAATAGGAAAAGATATTGTTGAATATACAAACAGCCTGGTCTCTGGTGATAAAAGATTCTTCATAGGTGCAACTGATAATTCAGACAAAAACTACAATTATAATGAAAACTTAAGACTCCAGGAGGCAATTAAAAATGGATACAGGGGTGCTTT
Source organism: Actinomycetota bacterium (assembly GCA_026392215.1). Classification (GTDB taxonomy): domain Bacteria; phylum Actinomycetota; class Humimicrobiia; order Humimicrobiales; family Humimicrobiaceae; genus JAMDDL01. The sequence goes on from JAPLCN010000052.1 coordinate 7,376, forward strand.
CTGGGACATATTGCAACAAATAAATTTTTAATATCTATTCCAATGATTGATAATAAAAAAAATAATAAAAATCTAAACATTAAATATAAAAATATTTTTATAACTGGCAGCCCAGGAAGTGGAAAAACCACCTTATTTAATGAAATAGTAAATGATATCAAAAAGTTTAAACCTAATCTAATTATATATGGATTTATAACAAAAGAGATAAGAGAGAGAGGAGATAGGGTAGGATTTAGTATTGAAAATTTTAAAAAGGGAAAGGGAATATTAGCTCATATAGATTTTAAAAATGTCCCCACAGTAGGAAAATATGGGGTCAATTTAAAAGATTTTGAAAATATTGGAATTAAAACATTAATAGAGTCATTAAGTAATAATAAAATAGATTTAGTTGCGATTGATGAGATTGGAAGAATGGAAATGTATCATCCCGATTTTCTAAAAATAGTAAATAAGATTATAAATTCTTTAAAAACTCTACTTGCTACTGTATCCTATAAAAATACAGGTCTCTTAAAATCTTTGAAAGAGAAAGAAGATAATTATATTATAGACTTGACGATGGCACCAAAAAATAGCATAAAAAGAAAAGAATATAAAGACTTAGTACTTGAATTAATTAAAAAAATTTAACCTCATAAGCCTGCTATAAAAAAGATTAAGATAACGTATTAATATGAAAATTAAAAATATAAAATTATAAGAGAAAATCTATTGTTAACCTTGAATATAAATAAAGCAAAAGCAATTGCAGAAACTATCTTAAATACAATAAAGAATAAAGAAAATATTGTTGTGTTAACGGGAGCAGGAATTTCTACTGAGAGTGGTATCCCAGATTTTAGAAGCCCGGATCCTGAAAGATTTTATAAGAGTAGCTTAAAACTTTTAGAATTTTTATATTCAATAAAGAATGCAAAACCAAATAAAACCCATCTTATTTTAGCTAAAATGGAGACTGAAGGTTATATATCATCCATAATTACTCAAAATATTGATGGTCTTCATCATAAAGCAGGCTCTAAAAAAGTGTATGAAGTTCATGGTAATCTAGAAGAAGGTTACTGTACTATTTGTGGTGATAAAGTAACTTTTGATTTTCTGATTGGAAAAATATTAAATAATGAATTTCCTCCAAAATGTGAAAAATGCAGTGGAGTTTTAAGACCAAATATTATTCTTTTTGGAGATTTGCTTCCAGACAATTTTTTGGATGCTACTGAAGAAGTAAGAAATTCTGGTCTTTTAATAATTGTGGGTTCAAGCCTTGAAGTAAGTCCGGTAAATAGTCTGCCATATGAAAGTAAAAAGTTTATAATAATAAATAA
>JAPLCN010000138.1 GCA_026392215.1 Actinomycetota bacterium
GCCGTACATCTCCTCAACATGACCATTTACATGGCCAAGGTAGTCCTGCTGTTGTTTGAAATATTTTTGCGAACGTTTAATAACAGCTAATATGATAACAAAAGAAAGCGGTACTATTAAAACTGCTACAAGTGTCATCATCCAGCTTATAGTCAACATCATTATCAGCACACCAAGTACTGTTGTGACTGATGTTATTATTTGTGTCAGACTTTGATTCAATGTCTGACTGACAGTGTCGACATCGTTGGTGACACGCGAAATTACTTCTCCATGATTTGTGCCGTCGAAATATTTAAGGGGCATCCTGTTGATTTTTTGTGATATGTCCTTCCTGAAGCGATAGGTCATTTTCATCGAAACGCCTGACATAATCCAGCCCTGAATATATGAAAATAGAGCTGAAATAAAATAAAGACTTACTGCAATCAAAATAATATTTCCAATATATCTGAAATCAATGCCACTGCCCGTTCCGGCTATTTTTCCAATTACTCCTTCAAATAATTTTGTTGTTGCCTTACCTAATATTTTTGGTCCTACTATTGCAAAAATGGTTGAGGCAACAGCAAATATAATAACTGTAATTACCGATACCTTGAATTCACTTATATACTTTATGAACTTGGCCATTGTACCTTTAAAATCACGGGGTTTTTCTGCCATCTGGAAGCCTCTCCCTCCTCGCGGACCAAAACCACCCATAGGGCCGCCCATTGGACGCGGCCTGGTTGTACTTTGCTGGCTGCTGAAACTGCCTGGAGTCCCCATTGATCTGGGCTGCATATTTTTCCCTTTTTGTTCACTCATGCCAATTCCTCCCTGCTAAATTGAGACAGTGCAATTTCTCTATAAGTATCACAGGATTCCATGAGTTCTTTATGCGTGCCCTTACCTGCAATTTTGCCATCATCAAGGACAATAATCTGTTCGGCATTCCTGACTGTACCTACCCGCTGCGCAACAATTATTATTGTACCTTGTCTCGAATAGGTTTTAAGTGCTTTTCTAAGCGCTTTATCGGTTTTGAAATCAAGAGCTGAAAAACAATCATCAAGAATAAGAATTTCAGGATTTTTTACAAGAGCACGTGCAATAGAAAGTCTTTGATTCTGGCCGCCTGATACATTTTTCCCGCCCTGTGAAATTTCTGTATCAAATCCCTCTGGCTTCTCATTTATAAATTCCATAGCCTGCGCTACTTCAGCAGCTGATTTTAATTTTTCATCACTGGCATTTTCATCAGCATAGCGCAGATTGCTTTCTATGGTGCCTGAAAATAATATACTTTGCTGAGGAACATATCCAATTTTATTCCTTAATTCATATTGTGTAACTTCCTTTGCATCGGCACCATCAACCAGTATTTTACCCCCGGTGACATCATAAAAACGAAGAATTAAATTGACAATCGTCGATTTCCCTGAGCCCGTAGAACCAATAAATGCGGTTGTCTGTCCGGGCTTTGTAGCAAAACTTACATCATGGAGCACATCTTCTTCTGCTAAAGGGTAGCGAAATGAAACATTTTTAAATTCAACTACGCCGTGAAGGGTGTTGTCAAATTGTTCTGCGTCCTTGGGGTCATTAATAGTCGAACTGGTTTCTAGAACTTCAGCTACTCTGCTGGCAGAAACTGAAGCCCTTGGTACCATGATAAACATTATTGACAGCATAAGGAATGCCATCACAATCATCATGGCATATTGTAAAAATGCCATCATATCACCAACCTGCATGTTTGATTGTGCTACCTGATGAGCTCCCACCCAGATAATAAGCAGAGACAGTCCGTTCATTATAAGCATCATTACCGGCATCATTATAACCATAAGGCGGTTTATAAATAAATTTGTGCTTGTAAGGTCAATATTTGCTTTGTCAAAACGCTCCTCTTCAAATTTTTGAGTATTGAATGCTCTTATGACCATCATTCCAGACAGGTTTTCCCGCGTTACAAGACTTAGCCTGTCGATAAGTTTTTGAATAATCCTGAACCTGGGCAGAGCTATTGAAAATACCACAAGTATTATCGATATAATGACAATGATAGCAACCGCAATAATCCATGACATGGATGTACTTTTGGCAAGTGCGCGGAATATTCCTCCTATACCCAGAATAGGTGCATAGAATACCATTCTCATCATAATTATAACCAGCATCTGGATCTGAGTAATATCGTTGGTTGATCTTGTGATAAGTGACGCAGTGGAAAACTTATCAAATTCAGCATTTGAGAAATTTTCAACCTTGCCAAATACTTTTTTACGAAGATCCCTCGATAGACCTCCCGCCGTTCTTGCAGAAAAATATCCAACAGCAATAGTGCAGGCAGCGGATAAAAGAGTAAGAAGAAGCATTATAATTCCGGTACGCAGGATATAGTTATTCTGTATACTATTTGTATTAATGCCAAGTGCGGAATATTCTGCTTTTACTGAAACAACTGCCATCTGGATTATCAGTTTATCTCCTGTTGTTCCAAATTGCTTATCAATTGCAGACTGTATTTTTTGAATTTGATCTGAAGGCAATTTTGCTAGCATACCAAAAATTTGATCCGGTGTAGCTCCTGCTGGAATCTTAGAAAGGTCGATCCCAAGCATTTCCCCTGCAGAAGCTGCTGCCGAGGGGTTGGATATTATTTTTTCGATACCTGAAACAGCAACAAATGCCCTGCCAATAACAATATTAATTTTATTAATTTCCTGTGTATCGATTTTATTTAAGACATAAACAGGCTCTTTGCCGAGCTGGGGGTAATCTTTTAAATATTTATCATATTCAGAAGAATTTTTATCGATTAATTTATAATCCTTAATTATCTCCGCCCTGCTTTCAGGACTCATAAATATGATAAGATCATTCATTTTACTCTGGCGTATTGCATTTGGTATAGCATTTACTATACCTCCCTGCTGTATGCCGTTATTTACTATATTTGACATATAGTCAGGCAGTGAAAGATCAGCCATTGCCTGAATAAAAAGCAGGACAATAGCAATCAAAATCAAAAGAATGAACGGTTTAAGATATTTAGCCAATTTTATCATATATCAATTCTCTTTCTTGTGTGATTTCAATAAAATTTTACCTGCAATTTTACTATTAAGTTCCTGATATTTTGACAACTCACCATTATCCAGGACATCAAATAAGGATGCCATAGTTTTAAAACTTTTGATTTTTATTGATTCAAACTGTTTTTTTGACTTTTCGGATAATTCAAGTTCAAGAGCGCGGCGGTCATCCGGGTTGCTTTTTCTTAAAAGCAAACCTTTATTTACCAGGACGTCAACAATTTGTGTCACAGCACTGCTGGTAATTTCAAGTAAATCGGCAAGATCTTTTATGCTTATATTTTTATGTTTTTTTACAAGATGCAAAACAAGCCATTGAGAAGGTGTGATATGCACTTTGTCAAAGTAAAGGCGCATTTTAGCAGAAAGTTTATGCCTTATCACATAAAAACTCTCTACTATTTCCTCTACCTGTTTTCTTCTTGTATTCATTTCAATTAAAAAATAAAAAAATTTAACCTGCAATAAATAATCAATAATTATTAGTTAAATAACTAATTAAATTAGCACCTTAACTAAAATATTTTTTTTGTCAAGCATTAATTTAATTTTTTTATTTCTTTCTTGGTTAATCAGGGACAAGTTCCTTATCAGCAATTTGGAAATATCCTCAAGCAAGTGCACTACAGCTAATAATACGAAATAGTATCTTTTTTTACTTGTTTCCAAAATTTAAAAAAAACTTTACATTGACCTTTTCCCCCAAAAACTAGTCCAGTTTGAAAGTTAGTAAACAAGCCAGTAAAACATTTTCAGATAAGGTACTTACTGCCGAATTTGTTATGTGTGTAAAATCTTCCACATTGCGGCGTACCCTTAAATACTTAGACACTTTAGAACTGGGATAGCCCAAACGGAAGGCAAATGCAATTTTCAAATATTTGGGGATATTAAGAATTTGCTTTATCTCTTTTTCTATGGCTTCTGCACCAAATACACTCATTATCTGAAAGCCAATTCCCAGAGAAGTAGCCATAATCCACATATTTTCCATAACAC
>JAPLCN010000197.1 GCA_026392215.1 Actinomycetota bacterium
CCTTTGCATATCTAAGAATTGTAAGAAGGTCAAGATCTGTTTTTGTATTTTCAACAAGTATGTTGAAATAATCAGGAATTTTACCAAGATACTGTGCGTTTAATTTCTGATCTACCAGCCCTTTAAACAAGTACTGCTGTCTTTGAATTCTTCCAATGTCTGCCAGTTCGGTTGAACGGCTTCTTGAGTAGGCAAGAGCCTGCTCGCCCGTCAAATGGTGGTTGCCGGCGGAAAAATTTGCACCTGTTTTTGGATCTATCAAAGGCCTTTCAATTGTAATGTCCACCCCGCCAAGTGTGTCAATAAGTTTTACAAAACCATCAAAATCTATGGTGACAAAATGGTTGATCTTGGCATTTAAAAAATTGGAAACTGTCTTTATCATCAATTCTTCGCCGCCAAAAGCATAAGCAGCATTAATCTTATCCTGCCCGTACCCGGCAATATCAACAAGCGTATCACGGGGGATAGATAAAAGAGTTGCCTGCTTTTGCCCGGGATCAAGATATAAAAGCATAATTGTGTCAGCTCTGCCCGAATCATTTGTAGGGTCTCTTGAATCTCTTCCCAGAACCAGTATTGATACAGGTTCCTCAATAGACTTGACAGGGGTCAGGATGTTTTCAATTTCAGAACTTGTCATTGAGTTCATGGTTTTATTTGCCCTGTTAATATACCAGTAAAATACTCCCCCGCCTGCAGCAGCTAACCCAAAGATGCAGACAAAAACAATAATGAGGATTCGGGCATATAACGGAAGTTTTTTAAATTTAGATACCTTTTTTTCTTTTCCTTTGTGTATTTCATTAATCAGCTCTTCCGATACTTTTATAGATTCAAGGCCTTCAAGTTCAGGACTTTGATCTGAATTATCTTCTGACTCATAATTTAACTTTGTATTGTTTTCTAAACCTGAATTTTCATTAAGGCTATCAACTGCAGTTGATATTTCCGGTTCAGGTCCTGATTTATCGTTGTCTTTGTTGTTATTTTTATTATTTTTGGTAACCATATAACTGTTTATTTTATTATTTTTTACTTATCTGAAATATAAAAAATTTATTATATATTATTTTCCCGGTCTTTATAAGAAGCAAGGGGACGGTTCTCTTGCTTCGTTCAACGGTTTTTTATTACGCCTGTTGAAATGGCTTCTAATAGGAAACAAGAGAACCGTCCCCTTGCTTCCTGGCTTTTTTTTGCCGGAGCAGCCTGATTTACTGATTTTCAGCTTACTTTTATTATATCAGCGCCAAGATTTCTAAGCTTTTTGTCAAAGTTCTCATAACCTCTTAAAACATGGTTGATTTCATAGACCTCTGTTGTCCCGTCAGCTATAAGACCGGCAAGGATAAGTGCTGCGCCTGCCCTTAAATCTGTGGCGCTAACCGGAGCTCCTGACAGTTTGTTTACTCCTGTTATTACAGCATGATGCCCGTCAATTTTTATATTTGCACCCATTCTGTTTAACTCATCCACATACATGAACCTGTTTTCAAAAACATTTTCTGTAACAATGGATATCCCCGGAATTGTGCAAAGTAAAACTGTGGCAATCGGCTGCAAATCTGTTGGAAATCCCGGATATGGAAGAGTTGAGATATATGCAGGTTTTAAAATTCCCTTTGATTTTTTAATAATAATTGTGCTGTTTTCCTTATTTTCTATATTAACCCCGATATCTTTTAATTTCTGGCAGAAAATGCCCATATTTTCCCAGACTGCACCGGCAATCTCAACTTTTTTCCCGCACAAAGCACTTGCTATTATAAATGTGCCGGCTTCAATGCTGTCAGACATTATTTCGTACTGGCAGCCTGCTAGTTCATCAACGCCCTCAATAACTATGCTGTCAGTTCCAATTCCAGATATTTTTGCTCCGCATTTATTTAAAAAGTTTGCTAAATCATTGATTTCCGGTTCTTTTGCGGCATTGTTTATAATGGTTTTCCCGCTTGAAAGACATGCTGCCATCATTATATTTTCTGTAGCGCCTCTTGAGGGAAATTCGAGGTTTATTTCTGCCCCTTTAAGCTTTCTTTTAGCGCCTTTAGCTGCTCCTGAAACAGCTTTGGAGTAAACATATCCATGCTCTATAACATTTTCAGCTCCCATTAATTCAAATCCCTTAAGATGCAGATCTATCTGTCTTGAGCCTATATTGCATCCGCCGGGAATTGCAACCTTTACTTCCCCGAACCTTGAAAGAAGCGGTCCAGCTACAAGAATTGAGGCTCTCATTTTTCTCACAAGCTCATAAGGAGCTTCAAATGATTTTATATTGTCAGGATTTATTTCAAGAATATTATGTGAAGTGTCAAAATCAACTTCTGCTCCAAGCTGGTTTAAAACTTCTGCCATTGTCAGAACATCGTCAATTACAGGTACGTTTTTAAGGATTGTCCTGCCGCCTGCCATAATTGCTGCTGCCATTATTTTTAATGCAGAATTTTTTGCTCCGCTTATTTTTACTTTGCCGTTTAGCTTGTTTCCGCCTTTAATAATAAATTTCGTCATTATTCTTCCATATCTGGTAAATTTTTTAAAAAAATAGCGTCCGGTATTACTTATTTAAACCTGGCCTGTGAGTTTTTATTTGCACTCTTTACCGGTAAGTAAAAATAAAAACATACTCATATAACTAAATAATCCAATTAAAAGATAAAGTTTACGCTTTGAGGCGCACTGTATTTTTGTTTTTGACACAAGTGACATAAATATCTGTTAAATTACCAGCAAATATTAATAAAAACAAGATTATAGAGGCTTAAATCTGCCCGAGGGTCTTAAGGGCTGCGGTTGCCTGAGCTATTTTTTTTGTTTCTTCAGTTATTTCCTGGCTGATATTGTGCTTTGCGCGAAGCTCATCTATTGCTTCTTTTTTCTTCTCCTCGTCGGTGATTATAGCAGATTCAGTAATTATATTTGCATTATTTCTTACAAACTGCAGATATCCCCTGCACACAGCTATCTGGCTTATTTTGTTTTCATTAACTATTTTTATTACTCCTACGTCAAGAAAGCAGATTATGGGGAGATGGTCAGGCAGTATTCCAAGCCCTCCCCCGATTGAAGGAATGCCGATGTAATCAGCCTCGCCTTCAAATACTTTTTGTTCCGGAGTTACAATGCTTACTTTTATTTTCTTTTGTGCCACTTTAAAACCCTTTTTTCTTAATAGCTATTCCTGTTAACTTTCGCCAAACAGAAATTTTATTCATTTTCCTTTACCGCCTGCATCTTTTCTGCGCTTCCAATAACCTCATCAATAGTTCCGTTCATATAAAAAGCCTGTTCAGGGAAGCTGTCATATTTTCCTTCAACAATTTCCTTAAAACCTCTAATCGTGTCTTCTATTTTTACATACTTGCCTTTTCTGCCTGTAAACTGTTCTGCAACAAAAAATGGCTGAGACAGGAACCTTTCAACTTTTCGCGCTCTTTGAACAGTAAGCTTGTCTTCTTCGGTGAGCTCGTCTATCCCGAGAATTGCTATAATGTCCTGAAGCTCCTTGTTTCTTTGAAGGATTTCCTGAACGCTTCTTGCAACCTCATAATGCTCCTGACCGACATATTGCGGATCAAGTATTCTTGACGATGAATCAAGGGGATCAACTGCAGGATATATTCCTTTTTCTGATATTGCCCTTGAAAGAACTACAGTGGAGTCAAGATGGGTAAATGTTGTTGCCGGAGCAGGGTCTGTCAGATCGTCTGCCGGAACATAAATTGCCTGAACTGAAGTAATTGAACCTCTTTTTGTTGAAGTTATCCTTTCCTGCAGCTCGCCCATTTCAGTAGACAGCGTCGGCTGATAACCTACAGAAGACGGCATCCTTCCAAGAAGAGTTGATACTTCCTGGCCTGCCTGGACAAACCTGAAGATATTATCTATAAAGAAGAGCAGATCTCTGCCTTCGTATTCCCTGAAATATTCTGCCATTGTAAGACCTGTTAAAGCTACCCGAAGCCTTGCCCCCGGAGGCTCGTTCATCTGCCCGAATACCAGTGCAGTTTTATCAATTACGCCGGACTGCTTCATTCCAATCCACAAGTCATTTCCTTCACGGGTCCTCTCTCCTACACCTGCAAAAACAGAAAATCCCCCGTGTTCAATTGCTATATTGTGGATAAGCTCCATAATAATTACAGTTTTACCAACGCCCGCGCCGCCGAACATTCCAATTTTGCCGCCTCTGACAAAGGGGCAAAGCAAATCAATTACTTTTACACCTGTTTCAAACAGTTCTGTTCTTGGTTCTAATTCCTCAATCCGGGGAGCCTGTCTGTGAATTGGAAGTTTCTTTTTGGCATTAACATCACCTTTCATGTCTATGGCTTCTCCAAGAACATTAAATATTCTACCAAGGGTTTCATTTCCAACAGGAACTTCTATGGGAATACCGCTGTTAATTACTTCCATTCCACGCTTAAGACCTGTTGTTGAGGACATTGCAACTGCCCTAACCTGGTTTTTACCTATTGACTGCTGAACTTCAGCAACTACATTTTCCCTGAAACCTTTTATTTGGGATTCCTGCCTTTTTATTATCAGGGCATTATAAATAAAAGGCAGATTGCCCGGTGGAAATTCTATATCAAGAACAGGCCCCCTAATGCTTACAATTCTTCCAATGTTATTTTTACTGATATTTTCACTACTGTTTTTATTTTCAAAAGCCATTAAACAACTCCATCTCTCATAAAATCTATAAATAATTTTAAATATTAAAACTTATTTATAAACAAAAACCTTAAAAACTTACTTAATTTATGCCTGGTATTTGCCTTAAAAAATATCAAATCTTATTAAATATGTATTTTTATCTTTATTTTAAAGCTTCCGCTCCTGATGCAACCTCGGCAATTTCAATGGTTATCTGCTGCTGCCTTGCCCTGTGATACCTTCGGGTTAAATCTTTAACCATTTCATCAGAAGAATCGCTTGCGCTTCTCATAGCTGTCATCCTTGCTCCGGTCTCACTTGCCGTAGACTCAAGAAGCGCATTATAAATAATGGTATAGATATATTCCGGAATAAGTGAAAACAGCACCTCCTGCGCTGACGGCTCAAATATGAAGTCGGCTATGCTTTCACCAGCCTTACTATCATCTCCATAACGCAAATAAAGCTTTTTTCTTAACATGGCAAGCGGAATTGGCAGAACCTGTTTTAAAAGAGGCTGCTGTTCTGCAGTATTCTTAAATCTTGTATAACATATTTCCACCCTGTCAGCTCCGGCGCTTAAATACTGACTTATCAGATCCTCTGCGATTTCTCGGCCGTCAAGAAATCCGGGATAATCTGAAAGGTTTTCATAAACCTTATTTAACTGCCTTCCCTTGTATTTAAAATGATTCTTGCCCTTTGTGCCTATCAGGCTAAGCTTGACTTTTTTCCCGGCAAGCTCATATTCTCTGATTTTCAGGTTAATAAGCTTCATTATACTTGTATTATAGCCGCCGCAAAGACCCCTGTCAGCAGTAACTCCAAGAATTAATACGCTTTCAAATCTGTCATGCTCTTTAATAAGAGAATTTTCCTGGATATCCGGAAAGTTGGAAAGCTCAGCTATAAAATCCTCAAGCTTTTCTAAAAAAGGCCTGGCTTCAAAAATCCTGTTCCGGGCCTTCCTTATTTTAGAAGAAGCAACCATCTCCATAGCCTTGATTATTTTACCCATTCCGGAAACGCTTTTTATTCTGTTTCTTAGTTCTTTAGTGTCCTGCATGATTTTTTATAGAATTTCTATATTAAGCTACTATGCAAAATTTTTTTTGAAATTTTCAATTGCACCTGTTATCTGTTTTTCAAGTTCTTCGCTTATATCTTTTGAGCTGTCAAGTTTGTAAATAATGTCCTTTTGTGAACTATGCATGTAGGAAATCAGCTCTTTTTCAAAATTATCAACAGCCTTAATTTCAATATCATCAAGGTATCCTCTGGTTAATGCAAATATTATGAGAACCTGGTCTTCGACAGGCATTGGCTGGTACAGCTTCTGCTTTAAAACTTCAACCGTTCTTTCGCCTCTTGCAAGCTGCTTTCTTGTTTCCTTGTCAAGCTCTGTTCCGAACTTGGCAAAAGTCTCAAGCTCTCTGTACTGGGCAAGCCCGAGCCTTAACATTCCGGAAACTTTTTTCATGGCTTTGATGGCAGGCCTGACGCCTGCATTAAAAAGGTCGGTTTCAAGATAAATCTGACCGTCGGTAATGGATATTACGTTGGTTGGGATATATGATGAAATATCCCCTGCAAGAATCTCTACAACAGGTATTGCCGTAAGCGAGCCGCCGCCAAGTTCCTCTGACAATTTAGCCGAGCGCTCAAGAAGCCTTGAATGAAGGTAAAAAATATCTCCAGGGTAAGCTTCTCTTCCGGGAGGACGTCTTAGCAGCAGTGAAATCTGCCTGTATGCAACCGCATGTTTAGACAAATCATCATATATTACAAGTGCATGCTGTCCTTTATACATAAAGTATTCACCTACTGCACATCCTGTATAAGGAGCAAGATATTGAATTGCTGCAGGAGCATTTGCCGGAGCATTAACTATAACCGTATATTCCATTGCTCCAACTTCTTCAAGTTTTTCAGCCAGTCTTGCAATATTTGAATTTTTCTGGCCTATTGCCACATAAATGCAGAAAACATTTTTCCCTTTCTGATTTATTATTGTATCAATAAGAATTGAAGTCTTGCCTGTGCTTCTGTCGCCAATTACAAGCTCTCTCTGGCCTTTGCCGATAGGAATCATGGAGTCTATTGCTTTAATTCCTGTCTGAAGGGGCTCCTTAACCGGCTGCCTGTTTATTACACCGGGAGCTTTGTATTCAATAGGCCTGAAGGTATCAGTTTTTATTGCACCTTTGTCATCAAGAGACTTACCCATAGGATCTACAATTCTTCCAAGAAGCGCCTCCCCGACCGGTACTTCAAGAATTCTTCCGGTGCATTTTACAGGAGTTCCTTCTTCAATTTCAGTTGATTCGCCTAAAATGATTGCTCCTATTTCATCTTTATCAAGGTTAAGAACCTGTCCGTAAATTCCGCCTTTAAATTCAAGCATTTCTCCTGACAAAGCTTTGGAAAGCCCGCTGATTCTTGCAATGCCGTCGCCTGCATCAATTACAGTTCCGACTTCTTCAAACTTTGTCTCTTTTTTATATTTATCTATTTCAGAGCTTATAAGCTCTGCTATCTTATCAGTCCTTATTGCTGCTGACAAATTCTCCACCTCCAAGTTCCAAAGCATGCAGCCTGGTTTTTAAATCATCTATTTTACTTTTAACACTTAAATCTATTATTTTATCGCCTATCTTAATAAGAAGGCCGCCAATGATATTTTTATCAACCACATTTTTCAATCTGACATCAAGCTTTGTTTTTTCATCAATGTTTTTCTTTATTTCTTTCATTAATTTATCATCAAGTTCAATGGCGCTTACTACTTCAACCAGAATCCGGGTTTTTAATTTATTTACAAGCAGTACAAACTTGTTATATACTGCCTTAACTGATTCTATGGTGTCCATAACAATCATAGTTGCCAGTGCTGCCCTGATTGCATTTGTACTGTCCTCACCAAGTATTTTAAAAGCAGTTTTGATTTTTTCAGGTTTTTCAATGGAAGGATCGGTTAGAAATTTTTTTAAATCAAGATTATTTAAAACAGTGTCTTTTAACTGGCTGAATTCTTCTTCAAATTTGTCAAGCACGTTTTCCGCTTTTGCTATATCAAGGAAGCAATCAGCATAATAGTCGATCTTATTTTTTATTTCTCTTGAATTGCCATTAACAATCAAGCTATCGCTTTTACTGTTCAACTGCTCTTCCTACCTCTTGCAAGCTTTCTTCAATTAATTTTTTATGTTCTTCCTCTGACAAGCTTTTTGAAATGATTTTTTCTGTTGTCCGCATTGCTATATCAATTATCCTGTTTTTAACTTCGTTTAATGATTTCTCTTTTTCTCTTTTTATCTCTTCGAGAGCTGCGTCGAGCATCTGCCTTGATTTTTCATGAGCGCTTTCTTCAATTTCCTCCTGAACTTTTCGGGATGCCTGCCTGCCGGACTCAATAATTTCTTTAGCTTCTTTTTTGGACTGCTCCAGCATCACTTTTTGTTCATCAAGATATCTGATTGCTTCATCTCTCTGCCTGTCTGCCATGTCAAGATTTTTTCTGATTTCTTCCTGCCTTGCATTTATCATTTTGCCTACAGGCTTAAATACGAATTTCCAAAGCACAAAAAATAAAATCAGAAAGCATACTATTGACCAGAAAATAGTGCTTGTCATCGGGTTTAATATTTTTAATAATTCTTCCACCCTTTAAATAACCTTTCTCTTTAATACATCATTAAAACTTATGCTACGAATATTAAAAGGAATGCAACTACAAGAGCATACAGCGAAATTGCTTCTGCAAATGCAATTCCGATAAACATAGCAGTTTGAATTTTGCCCGCAGCTTCCGGTTGCCTTGCAATACCTTCAAGTGCTTTACCAACCAGATTGCCTATAGCAATACCAGGCCCAATCGACCCAATTCCCATACACAGACCTGCTGCCAACATTGCCATTGTTTTTGGATCCATTTAAATTCCTCCTGAATATTTTTTTAATTTTTTATTTAATTATTAGGCTATTTTACCTGTATCTTACGCTTTAATTAATTTTTAATTTAACTTTATAACTTGTTTCTTTCTAGTGTTTTGGACTTTCAGCATCTCCTATATACATTGCTGATACAACTGCAAAAATATATGCTTGTATCGCTGAAACAAAAATTTCAAACCCCATCATTATAGTTACAAATGGAACTATAGGAACTGCAATCAGGTAATTTTTAAAATATAATATCATACTTTCAAGGACAATTATAATTATATGCCCGGCAAGCATATTTGCAGTAAGTCTGACAAACAGTGAAAGAGGCCTTGCAATCCAGTTGCTTATAAGTTCAATTGGAACTACTATAACATACATCCATGATGGGACAAATTTTGGAGCAAAAGTTCTGATATAACCTTTAAAACCGTTTCTCTTTACATTTGTTATCTGCACTATAAAAAATATGATAAGCGAAAAAACAAGGGGGACAACCGGGTTTGAAGTTGGAGTATAAGTCCCTGGAATTAAACCAATAAGGTTATTTGCAAGTATAAAAACAAATATTGATGAAATAAATGGAAACCATCTGTCCCCGGCTTCTTTGCCTATCATCCCGTAAACAATGTTTTCTTTTGTAAAGCTGATAAGCATCTCAATTACCGCCTGCCTTTTTGTAGGAACCACTTTAGGCTTTCTGGCAAGAAGGCACAGCATCAGTGAAAATATTATCACTGCAAGAAACATGGAAACAGTAAGGTTTGTTATGGAAATATCAAAACTGCCAATCTTGATCGGCACCAGAATTTTTAAATAAAAATGCTCTAATATGTTCAAACCCTTTTACTCCCTGATACTTAACGCTCAAACTTTATATTAACCCGGGCTGCAACTTTTTTTTCCGTCAAAAATATTTAGTGATACTTTTTATTTAATACAGGCAATTTTTTTTTATTTAAGTCTTGCATTAGTGCTAATTTTTTATAATCCGCATTAATAGCTGATAATTTAATCAAATTTTAAAAAATTATCAGGATAATTACTTTTTAAATAGAACTTTTTTATATATCAGATAAATTTCAATATTTAAAAGTATGGTAAAAAATATTACAAATGATACAAAAAAATAAGTCGGATTAACATGGCTTATTTTAACAAATAAAAAAAATACTACTGCTATTATTATTAACTTTCCAAAAAAGCTTAAAAAAATAAGCTTGACTGCAAACGCAGAATCTTTCTCTGCAAGCAATCTGTATATGGTAATACTTGCAAAAAATAAAACAAGAGTTAATGCAGCTGCTATAACAATACTGACAAAGTTACTCATACTTTTTTGCCCAAAAATAAAATAGCTTGCAGCTGCCACTGCTGCAAATCCGGCAAGTGAAAAAATCCCTGCTTTGGTTATTATGTTTAATTTTCTTCTCATCTATTAAAAATCCAGTTTAATTAGTTCTACTCCTGCTTCTTTTAAAAGCTCCAGGGCTAGCTCATCAGGATATTCTTCGTAATAATATATTTTTTTAATTCCAGCGTTAATAAGCATTTTTGCGCAAAGTACGCATGGCTGGGTGGTGGAATATATATCAGAACCTTCAATCTGAACGCCATGATAAGCTGCCTGGATTATTGCATTCTGCTCCGCATGGAGCGCACGGCATATCTCGTGACGCTGACCAGACGGAACGCCAAGCTCCTGCCTCATGCATTTCCCGATTTCAAGGCAGCTTTTTACCCCTCTGGGGGCACCGTTATAGCCGGTTGTCAGTATTCTTTTGTCCTTGACTATTATTGCCCCGACCTTGCGCCTCAAACATGTTGCACGGGTGGCTACCTGCTTTGTTATGGCAATAAAATATTCATCCCATGTCGGCCTGTGTTCAACCATATTTATTTCAATTGATATTTATTAATAAAAAACTATTTAGACATTTTATAATAAAACAGCTGTATTTAGAATAGATAATAAAACTAAAATGCATAAGCATTACTTATAACTTAAATTTGTAACCATCTTTTAAGAAATATTTTAAAAAATCCTGCTTATATTTTTTTACAATATTAATAGACGATAATCAAATTGCCTTATAATTTCAAGCATAAATATCAGCATTTGAAATTGCTGGTTTTAAATGTAAATTTAGCTTAAAATTTGCTAATCTCAACATTAAATATAAGCGAAACTTAAGTTATGAACATTGTGACAATAAAAAACAGCAGCAAGGTGAGTATGCAAATAATTCAGGATATCGCCGGTTATATTTTGAATGAAAAAGTGGTTGTGCTCCCGGCAAAGACCATCTACGGATTAAGCTGCATGTATAACAGCGCTTCTGCTTTTCAGAAAGTTTACAAAATAAAAGAAAGAAAAAATGATCTGCCGTTCATAATACTTTTTTCCAGGTTAATAAGTATTGAAAATTTTGCAGGAAGTGTCAGCGATAATGCAAAAATATTAATAAAGTATTACTGGGATTGCGAAGAGCCGCAGCCTTTAACTATTATTTTCAAAAAAAATGATAAACTTGAAGATTTTATAACCGGCGGCAAGGATACAGTTGCGCTTAGAAGAGCGGAATTCAAATTTGTAAGGGATGTCATAGACAATTCAACGCCAATTATTTCCACAAGCGCAACAATATCAAAAACAGACGTAAAACCTCTCAAGTTAAAGGATGTCCCCGAAAAAATCTTAAAAAAATCTGATCTGATTGTTGAGCTTAGGAAAAATCTTCTGGGAATTGAATCTACAATTGTTGACGTGACAGGCAGTGAAATCAAGCTTGTCAGGGAAGGTGCTGTAAGCTTTAATAACATATTGCAAAAATTACAAATAAAAATATAATAAATTCATTTATTTTTAAATTTACTTACTCTTTATTTTTTTAAGAAAGGATGTTTTTAAGTGCAGATATATAACCTACAAAGCCCTGTCTTAAACAATAAGCCTGATAAGGAAGTTGAAGACATTATCAGGAAGGAAATCGACAGGCAAAACCACAATATAACTTTAATTGCCAGTGAGAACTATGCTTCTCCTGCTGTTTTAGATGCGATGGGTTCAGTATTCACAAATAAATACGCAGAAGGATACCCGAAACACAGATACTATGAAGGCTGCGAATATGTAGATGAAATTGAATCTCTGGCAAGAAACAGGTTAAATGAGCTTTTTAATTCGGAATACTGCAATGTTCAGCCGCATTCAGGGGTTCAGGCAAATACAGCAGTTTATCTTGCAATCTTAAAACCTCATGACAAGATTTTAAGCATGAATTTAAAAGATGGCGGACATTTAAGCCATGGCAATGTAATGAATATTTCAGGAAGATATTATGAGGTTCATTTTTATAATGTTGACAGGGAAACTGAACAGATGGATTATGAAGTCATAAAGAAAATGGCAAAAGAGATCAGGCCTAAACTTATCATTGCAGGTGCAAGCTCTTATCCAAGAACAATTGACTTTAAAAAGTTCAGGGAAATTGCTGATGAAACCGGTGCTTATCTGATGGCTGATATTGCCCACATTGCAGGTTTGATTGCAGGCGATATGCATCCTACATCTATCGGGCTGGCTGATTTTACAACAGGAACCACCCATAAGACTTTAAGGGGCCCAAGGGGAGGCTTTATAATTGCCGAAAAGAAATACGCTACACTTCTGGATACTGGAATTTTTCCAGGAACTCAAGGCGGACCGCTGGTTCATATGATTGCCGGAAAGGCTGTTGCATTTAAAGAAGCTCTTGAGCCTTCTTTCAAAAAATATGCAAAAAATATTGTAGAAAACTGCAAGGCTCTTTGTGGGTTCCTTAAAAATGAAGGATTTAGAATTGTTTCCGGTGGAACCGATAACCACTTATTTTTGATTGATTTAACGCAGTTGGATATGACAGGCCAGGATGCTTCAACTACTCTTGCATCACTTAATATAGTGCTTAATAAAAATGTTATTCCTTTTGACAAGCTAAGCCCAAATTTAACCAGTGGAATAAGAATTGGAACTGCTGCTGCCACAGCAAGAGGAATGGGCATGGAAGAAATGCAAAAGATCGGAGAATGGATTTCCTTTGTTCTAAAGAACTGGCAAAACAGGACAAAGATTGCCCCGATTAAGGGAAAGGCAAGAAAATTGGCAGATGAATTCCCGGTTTATAATTATTAATACCATCCTATGAGGTTTTTAACATAAATAAGAATATTGCAAACCACCAGGGCAATGAAGGTTGCCGGTGCGGCAAGTTTAATCCATCTTCCCCATCCGATAACAGTGCCTTTTTTCTCCATTGCTGTATAGGCAACAACATTTGCTGAAGCGCCGATTGGGGTGAAGTTCCCGCCAATGTCGGTTCCAAGTGAAGTTGCCCAAACCATAATTGCGAGTGCAGGTGCAACGGCAACTTTTGCAATATCAGCAAGGACATAAGCCATTGAAAGGGCAAACGGCACATTATCAATTACGCCGCTTGCTACCCCGGAACCCCAGAGCAATGCGCTTAGCAATCCTATATGATTATTTTGAAATGTATTTGTAATGAAATCAGCCATAGTTTTTATGACCCCGGTATGTTCAAGACCTCCTACAACAACAAAGAGGCCTATAAAAAACAAAATAACCTCAAAGTCTACTTTATTTATAACAACTTCCGACTTCTTACCTAAAATCACAAGCATTATGAATGCCGGAAGCATTGATGCCAGTGGTACTGTAAGCGGGATGTGCAGATATTTTTCAATATATATATGAGTTATAAGAAATATTATTGCAACACCAAATGCAGCAAGGGCGATCTTCAACTCTCTCTTATCAGTAATTGCTTCAGCAGGATCTAATTTATCAAGCTCCGCTTTTGAAATATGTTCAGCGGGCTTTAATTTTTTTCTGTTTACTAAAAAACAATATGCAAGAGCTGCTGCTCCGGCAATTATTGTAATTGGCCCATTATGGATTACAAAATCATTAAAGAAAAATCCAAGCTTAAGGCCTAAAATTACATTTGGCGGATCTCCGACCAGTGTTGCAGCTCCGCCTGTATTAGCTAAAACTACTTCAGTTATTACAAGCGGGACAGGATCTATCTTTAAGAGCCTGCATAACTCAAAGGTTAATGCGGCAAAGAACAGCATTACGGTTATACTGTCCATAAAGCCTGAAAGAACAAAAGTTATTATGGGGAAAACAATAAATAATTTAGTCGGAGAATATTTTAAAAGGCGCGCTATTTTAAGGGCAAGATATGAGAAAAACCCTGAATCAGAGAGAGCAGAAACAATTAAAAACATCCCGAACAGCAGCCCTATTGTTTCCCAGCTTATATAGCCTACTGCCTGTTCAAGATTAAAAACTTTAAATACAAGAAGGAGTAATGCGCCTAAAAATGCTACAACAGTTCTGTTAACTTTTTCTGTGGCAATTACTATGTAAGTTAAAATAAAAATTATAAGTGAAATTATCGTTGTATTCAATTTGGCATCCTCGCATCCTGTTAAAAATTAACTTGTTAAATTATTACTTTCCCTTAACTTCGAAATTATTTTTATATTACTTTAAAATAAATTTTTAAAAATTAAAAAGAAATTTTAAAAAATTTTTCTGCTGATAAACAGTCTTGTGAATTAGCAATGTAACAAATCTGATTAAATATTTTATATAAATACAAGGTATCCGGTAAAAATTTATAAAACCGGCTTTAATATTTTAGTTAAAAAAACCCTAAGATTACGTTTGAACCGGATAAAGAATTTTTAGGGTTTTACTTGTGCAATTAAAATTCTATCTGAATTATTGTAATCTTTCTCAACTGCTATATCTGAACTTTTAAACTGCGCTTCAATTATTTTTTGCAGACCTTTAGAGGTTTTCGGATCAGTTTCAAAGATAATGCGGGCTCCTTCGGGATTTAAAAAAGGCTTAATTTTTTTTATTATCCGGCTATATGATTCTGTCCCTGATTTACCTGCAATCAGGGCAGATCCCGGCTCATAATCTTTTATTTCCCTGTCAAGGTTTTCGTAGTCAGCTTCTGAAATATATGGGGGATTTGAAATTACCAAATCAATGTTTCTGCAATACCTGTTTACAAATTCTTCGCTGTTTTCAGGGATGACATCGCATTCAAAAAAAATTAAATGATTATTTTTTTCCGGATCTAATATTGAGCCAGCATTTTTTTTTGCCGTTTCAATTGCTCCCTTGCTGATATCTGTAGCAACCACATTAAAAGGGAAAGAACCATCTTCATTAAAATTTGTTTCATGAACCAGGCTGATGGCAATTGCTCCGCTGCCTGTGCCTATTTCTAATATATTCACAATCCTGCCAGATTGAATTGCAGCGCTTTCACTTTTAAAAATTTCCGGCTTATGAGTTCCTGTATTGCTCTGTGCTGGAGAACTTATTAATTTTATATCCTGCATTTTAGCTGTTTTTATATCAGTATGTTTTACTGAATTTACCTGATTTTTGGCAAGACTTGCTACTGGCTTTGAACTTTGTATATCTGATATTACCTGCTTTGCTTTTTCAACAAGAAGCTCTGTTTCCGGACGGGGAATTAATACATTTTTATCAACATGAAGTTTTATTTTTCTAAAGTATGCTTCACCA
Organism: Actinomycetota bacterium; assembly: GCA_026392215.1. Lineage (GTDB taxonomy): Bacteria > Actinomycetota > Humimicrobiia > Humimicrobiales > Humimicrobiaceae > JAMDDL01. The sequence goes on from JAPLCN010000197.1 coordinate 15,224, forward strand.
GTTATGTATTGTATTGGCTCATGCTTGAGCCTTCGCAAAATAAACTCTTTATATTTTCTGAGCTGTTCATTATTTAATTCATAATTGTACTTAAGGTAGAGTTCCATCCTGGACAAATTCAAAACTGCAGATAAAAGAAGTTCGGCTGAAAGTCTGGGACTTGGTATTTCTTTGGTTTTAAAATAGTCAATCGCCCAGGCAAGTAGTTTATTTACATCCCAAGTTTGCTTTTGCAATTGTTTATAAGCTCCAATATTACAAATAAAAAAATATTAAATAAAATTATTATATCCGGATTTAAAAAAAATATGTGCTGTATTTATTTATTGCCTGTATCAAGCGTCAGGTTTTATCAGATAAATAATTAAAAACTTTAAAAATCGTGAATAATTTTCCCCCGTTAAAAGAGCAAATTCTTTAAATGCCTCAAATGCCTGTTGCAAGCATGACATTAACTTTACATGGAGCCTATCTGCTCTAATTTCTTTTCTTCGTCTTCACGCTTTAAGGCATCTACCATCTCTTCCATATCACCTTCAAGAATTTCATTTAGCCTGTGGGTTGTAAAATTAATCCGGTGGTCTGTAAGCCTGCTTTGAGGATAATTGTAGGTTCTGATTCTTTCGCTTCTGTCACCTGTCCCGATTTGAGATTTTCTTACTTTGGTCTCCAGGTCCTGTCGTTTTTGCTGTTCAATTTCAAGAAGCCTTGCCCTTAAAATTTTAAGTGCTCTTTCCTTGTTTTGCAGCTGTGATTTTTCATCCTGGCAGGAAACTATCATGCCTGTCGGAATATGGGTGATCCGAACAGCAGAATCTGTCGTATTGACAGACTGGCCTCCCGGCCCGCTTGACCTGAATACATCTATTCTTATCTGGCTTGCATCTATATGGACATCAACTTCTTCTGCTTCAGGCAAAACCGCAACGGTTACTGTTGACGTATGGATCCTGCCGCTTGATTCTGTAATTGGAACCCTCTGGACTCTGTGCACTCCTGATTCATATTTCATCATCCCGTAAGCGCCCCGCCCGTTTACTTCAAATATTATTTCCTTAAAGCCCCCGATGCCTTGGGCGTTTGAACTTAAAACCTTGGGCTGCCACTTATTGCTTTCTGCATATCTTGTATACATCCTGTAAAGCTCTCCTGCAAACAGGGAGGCTTCATCTCCTCCAGCACCGGCTCTTATCTCAATTAATATATTTTTTTTATCATTAGGGTCTTTAGGTGTTAAAAATCTTTTTATCTGCTTTTCAAGATTTTCCTTATTCTCAAGGCTCCTGTTTAGCTCTTCCTTAAGAAAATCATGCATGTCTTCGTCTTTTTCATTCTTAATCATTTCCCTAGCTTCTTCAATTGCCAGAAGATTTTTTTTATAACTTTTTGCAAGCGTAATGATTTCTTCCAGATCAGAAATCTTCTTCCCGCATTCCTTTATGGTTTCAACATCATTGCACTTCCCGGCATCAGCCATTTTCTGCATGAGGTTTTCGTAGTTGTCTTCATATATTTTTATTTTTTCGAGCAATTCAAATTCATGCATTATTACTATTATTCTCCGTTTTTAAATCTTTAAGTTCTTTTGCTATTTTCAGCTTCAAGAACCTTCTTAAATGATTCAACTGCAACTTCAATCTGCTCGTCGTCCGGCTGCCTTGTAGTTATTTTCTGCAGAAGCAGCCCCGGGTAGAATAAAATATAAATAAACTTATTATCTGCAAACCTTCCGGCTATTTTGATAAGCTCATAAGAAATGCCGGCAATAACCGGAATTAATACTATCCTTGAGATTATTCTCCAGTAAATAGGCGGTTTTCCAAGCACAGCAAATACGAAAATTGCCACAACCATCACAATCAGTAAAAAATTGGTTCCGCATCTCATATGAAGAGTAGAATATTTCCTGATCTTTTCAGGGATCAGCTCTTCATTATTTTCAAATGCAGCAATAGTCTTATGCTCCGCCCCATGATACTGGAACAATCTTCTGATATCCTTAAGGAGGGATACAATAAAAATATATACCAGAAAGAATAAAATCCTTATAATGCCTTCAAGCAAATTATATAAAAATGAATTATGTATATATGCCTGAAAGCTTCTCCCGATTAAGGTAGGCGCTACAAAAAAAATGCCGACTGTAAATATTACTGCAATGATAATTGATATTGCCATCTCTTTTTTTGAAAACTTTATATCTTCATCGGTTGCCTCATTAACGGAATAGCTTAAAGCCTTAAATCCTATTGAAAGGCTTTCAACAAGTGAAACTGTTCCCCTGATAAAAGGCCAGCCAAGAAATTTATGCCTGGTTGATATCGGCTGGGCAGGATAAATATTTGTAGATATTGTTTTGTCGGGCCTTCTCACTGAAAGGGCCCAGAAATTCCGGCTCCTCATCATTACGCCTTCAATTACAGCCTGTCCGCCAATGTCACAATACTTTTTTTTGCAGGAGTTAATATCCTTATTATTTTTATTTGAATTGTTTTTAAGCATTTGTATTACTTGGAGTTAGAGGTTGCTTTAACTTTTTTCATCATCTTTTTGAACCTGTCCACTCTACCGCCGATGTCAATCAATTTTTGTTTTCCTGTATAAAAAGGATGGCATGCTGAACAAATGTCAACTTTCAATTCTTTTTTAGTTGATTTTGTTGTCCATGTATTTCCGCATGAGCATGAAACAGCACAGTCAAAATATTTGGGATGTCCTTCTTTTTTCATTTAAATATGTCCTCTCTTATTAAAATTATCTCAAATTAAAATTATAAAATGAGTTTTAAGCAAACTTTATTTAAGCAGCTAAATAGAGAATTTTACCACAATTATTAAAAAGGGTAAATATATCTTTAAGGCTTGTTTATAAAGGGTATCAAGCCAGAGCCTTTTATAGTATTTAGGGTATTCTATAAAGTTCTGGCGTTGAAAGGAGATTCCTCACCTTTAAAGCTGGCTTTAATTACGTTTAAGAAATCCTTATTGGTTTTTGTCTTTTTAATGTAATCAATAAGCTGCTCAATAGCTACATCCGGCTCCTTGTCATGTAAAATCCTCCTCAATCTCCAAACAAGATTAGCTTCATCTTCGGTCATCAGAAGTTCCTCTTTTCTGGTACCGGAGCGGGTTATGTCAATGGCAGGAAATATCCTTTTATCAGCAAGTTTTCTGTCAAGGTTTATTTCCATGTTGCCGGTGCCTTTAAACTCTTCAAAAATTACTTCGTCCATACGGCTTCCTGTATCTATCAGTGCTGTTGCAAGTATTGTCAGGCTTCCACCATTCTCAATATTACGCGCAGCTCCGAAAAATCTTTTTGGAGGGAATAGAGCTGTTGAATCAACGCCTCCGGATAAAACACGGCCGCTGGCAGGAGTTGAAAGGTTGTAAGCTCTTGCAAGCCTGGTCACGCTGTCAAGAAGGATGAGAACATCTTTCCCTTGTTCAACAAGCCTTTTTGCCCTCTCAAGAACAAGTTCTGCAACCTGGATGTGGTTGTCTGAAGGCTGGTCAAAAGTTGAGCTTATTACTTCGCCCTTGACTGATCTTTCCATGTCTGTTACTTCTTCTGGACGTTCATCAACCAGCAGAACCATGATATAAACTTCAGGATTATTGGTTGATATGCTGTTTGCCAGGTCCTTTAATATTGTGGTTTTTCCGGCTTTAGGGGGAGAAACAATCAAACCTCTCTGGCCTTTTCCAATAGGAGCAACCAGATCTATCACTCTTGCTGTAATTCCGGTACCATGAGTCTCAAGCCTAAGTCTTTGCATCGGATAAATCGGGGTCAGTGCTTCAAACGGGATTCTTCTTCTCATTGAATCAGGATCCATTCCATCAACTTTTTCTATCCTTAACAAAGCGTTATATTTTTCATTATCTTTGGGCGGCCTTACAACACCATACACCTCATCGCCCTGCCTCAGGTGGAATTTCCTGATTTGTGATTGTGAAACATATATGTCGCTTGCCCCGGGCAGATAACCGTTTGACCTTAAAAATCCATAGCCGTCACCAAGAATATCAAGGATACCCTTCATCCTTTCTTCATACACTTCTTTTTCCGTGTAAGGCTTCTTTTCTTTCTCAATTTCTGCTTTTTCTTCAACGCCTGTAATTTCCTCGCCGGCTTCTTCCTCTACTTCGGCTTCTTCTTCAGCGTCTGACAATTCAATTTTTTCTGTTTTAGCTACTACAGCAGCTGCAGTTTCAACTGTTTTAAATTTTTGATGTGCTGGTTCAGCCTTTTCTTTTAGTATTGAAGGGGCTTCCTGAACCATACTTTCTGAAGCGTGGGGGTAGGTAATTGATAATATTTTTTCAATCAAACCAGATTTTTTAAATCTGGCAATTCCTGAAATACTTAAATTTTTTGCAATCACCCCAAGATCTGATAAGGTTTTACCCTCGAGTATCTGCCGTTTTTCATTAATATTCTCGCTATCCACTAAAAAATGCTCCTTTCGGTTAGAATAAGAAAAATAAAATCATTACTTTAGAATTTTTCTTAAATTTGTTTTAAACTTGTTTTTGTGTTGGATTTTATTTAATTTTGCTTTAATTAAGATTAGAAAATTAGAATTTAAACCTGGAATGCTTCAAAATGAAGAAATCCGCTCGCAACTTAATCAAAAAACCAATTACACCTTTAGCTAAGATATTAAGTACTAATTTTAAAAAAATCAAGCTAATTAATTATTTATCCAATCAATATGAAGCAAATCAATCATTTATCAGTAATTAAACTTAGGTAATTATATATACTTTTTATTTTTTTAAAATAAATTTGTAATAATCACCTCTGTTCTTGTTCTTGTAGGATGCTGATTTTTAATTTAAGTCAAGGCTTGGAAATTATTATTTTAAAAAAATTTCTGGAATCGGTTAATCAAAATATCTTTTTACTTAAAGGAAACAGATTATTTGGATTTTATAAATGCACTAAAAATAATAGAAAAGTTCATTGATTTAAAAATAGGTCTGGTTGATGCACTTTCATTTTCCTATATTGAAAGAAATAAGATAAAAAGCATAGAAGCGATTAATAGTTTTATATTTTTCTTCATATTTTTTTCATCTCTTTTTTATAAAAATTTTTGATGAGATTAATGCATGAGATCTTTTTTCATATTGTCATATTGTTCTTTTGATACTTCACCTTTGGCATATCTTTCACCCAGAACCTCTAATCACCCAGAACCTCTAAGGCTTTATTTCCTGTTTTATCCTCAGCACTTATACGCGTTGCTCCTCTTACAAGCCAAACAATTAATAATATAATCCCTATTACTACTAATACAAAAAAAATAAACCCGAATATCAAACCAAAAATTCCCATTCCTCCGCCAAAATAATCACCCCTCATATTTGACCATCCCATCATTTTAAGTCTCCTCCCTTATTTTAAGGAATATAACATATTTTAATTATAGCACAAGTTATAAACTGGGAATCATAATTAAAATCAATTATCCTTTTAAAATCAAATGTATTGAAATTCCTATTGAAGCCAGGATATTTGCATTGGTAGTTGCATATGATGCTATAAGATCAAAAAGGCCTTACAAAGAGCCTTTCGATCACAATGTTGCAACAGAAAGAATAAAATCAGATACAGCTAAACATTTTGACCCTGATATAGTTTCTGCTTTTTTAAAATGCCAAGACGAATTTCTAAGAGTCAGTGATTCCTAATGCGTTTTTTAATTTTTATTTCGATCACGAAATTACTGTTTATAATGATTTTGATATATAATTAAAAACAAAAAAGCATTACTGCCTGAAAATTTAAAGGGTATCCTATGGTCTAAAAACATAACCTATGTGGATCTGGAAAATGACAAAATTTATATAATCCATCAGGTATTATCTTTTGGTGATATTGATGAAATCAGATGGCTCTTTAAAAATTATTCTTTAGACGAAGTAAAAATAGTTTTTATAAATACCCCAAAAAGAATTTATACAAGGCCTGTTTTTTTATTTATAAAAGATTATATATTAAAAATAAAAACCGGGCTTGACGAAAAGAAATATGTCAAAAGTTTTTTTTGAGATATTAAATGAAAAGGAAAAAAAAGTACTTTTAAGTAAGAAAATCATATGATTTTGATTTGTTTTTTCCCTATAAAATACCGGAAAATTTTTTAAGAAATGCATCTAAAATTTTTAAATCAGATATCAGGGTTTTAATAAATAATTCTGATGAGCTGACATTTATTGCCCGTAAAGATATTAATATTTCCTTTATCTATTTCCCGTTTTCCAGAAAATATGATCCTGTTATCGAAGATTTGGTTTCACTTTCCTCTTTTAAAGATATTGCTTCAGACAAGGCTTATGCAATAGGAAGAAGACCTGAATATCGGGACTATGTGGATCTCTTTATAATCTTAAAAGAAGGGTTTAAGATTGAACAGACTATTCTGGATGCCAGACAGAAATTTAATGGTGAATTCTCTGAGAAATTGTTCTTGTCCCAGATTGTATATTTTGAAGATATTAAAGATTTTTTAGTTGATTTCATAAAAGAAAACTATAGAGTTGAAGAAATAAAAGATTTTTTCAAAAAAGAAGTATATAAACTGCAATCCAAAATAATGCCGGGGCTGATAAATGGTACGGTGTCATAGTTGCACATATTACATTTAATTTAATAATACAGGGTTGTTCCCATTTTTGATGGGAAATAATGCAAGAAAGTTACATACTTTATTCGAGAAAGCCCCGGCTTTAGCCGCGGGGATGAATCGCCTCCTTTTTTTTTAAAAAATATTTGATATTAAAAAATACTTGAAAAAGGCGTTGATATATGCTATAAATGTACAGATATGAAGTACAAACATTCTCGTAGTCAAGTATATCTCATTAACTACCACCTGATATGGTGCCCTAAAAGACGAGAACCTGTTCTCGTCGGTAAAGTTAAACAACGGCTTGAGCAGATTATTAAAGAAGTTGCTAAAGAAAAAGGTGTTGAAATTCTTAAT
>JAPLCN010000189.1 GCA_026392215.1 Actinomycetota bacterium
ATTTGATTTTTGGGGTAGTAAAGATGGAGGAATTATTGTTTATTTTGATCCAGATAACTGGGAAGCAATGGGAATAGATAAAGAAAGAGAAAATATGGTTTTTAATATTTATAAAAAGTTAATGTATTATTATAACGAAAAATAAGTTTAGATGATTGAGTTAAATTATTTTAAAAGTTATTAAATCAGATATTTTATATGGAAATCATAGGTAGCATTGATAGGAGTAAATTAAGGGCAGAATCCGAAAGAAATGGCATACCAATTTTGGATTTATTGATGAAAAAACTAAAATCTTATTCAAGAAATAAAGACGAAGATTTTACTATAATAAAAGCTGCATTAAGAGCTGCAAAAAGGGCAAAAGCACCAATAATATTTGCTGCAACTTTAAATCAGGTAGACATAGACAGGGGCTATACCGGCTGGAAACCTGAAGACCTTGTAAGGATTATAAAGGAAGAATCATACAGGATAGGTTACAAGGGGCCTGTGATAATAGCTATAGACCATGGAGGACCCTGGGTTAAAGACATACAATTTACAGAAAAATGGGATTCGGGAAGAGCAATGGAATGGACAAAGAAATCTTTTGAAGCTGCCATTCTTGCTGGTTATGATTTGATACATGTTGATCCAACAGTGGATATATTTGCTGATGATATAAAAATAGAAACTGTTGTTGAAAGAACAATTGAGCTTATTTATTATGCCGAAGTATTCAGAAAAAAAAACCACAAACTACCTATATCGTATGAGGTTGGTACAGAAGAAGTAAAAGGCGGTTTTGCAGATATCGAAACTTTTAAAAAGTTTCTTACTCTCATGAAGAAAGGTTTAGCAGAGAAAGGTATTAGTTATGCATGGCCATTGTTTATTGTTGGTAAGGTTGGAACAGATCTTCACACTACTGAATTCAGTGCAGCTATTGCAGGTGAGCTTGTGAAAATTGCGGGTGAACATAATTCATATTTAAAGGGACATTATACTGATTTTGTAGTAAATCCTGAGGATTATCCAAGGGTGGGTGTTGGTGCAGCTAATGTTGGTCCTGAATTTACTATGCTTGAATATGATGGTTTTATTGAATTGTCAAATATTGAAAATGATCTTTATAAGATGAATAAAATTGCAAAGAAGTCAGACTTTAAGAAAATTCTTGAAAATGCAGTCATAAAATCCAATAGATGGAAAAAATGGCTTCGAAATGATGAAAAAGATCTCGGTTCAATTAGCCCCGAAAGAAAAGAATTAATAATCGAAACAAGTTGCAGATATGTTTGGGCTGTACCGGCAGTCAGGGTAGCTAAATATGAGCTTTATAAAAATCTATACGATAATGGATTTGATCCTGAAAACTGGATATTGTTAAAAATCGAAGAGGGCATGGATAAGTACTTCAGGGCTTTTAATCTCATAAACCTGAATGAAAAATTAGGACTGAGCTAAAAATTTTTAAGTATTTCTTAATTAATTTGGGGTTGTAATGAATCCGGAATGTCTTGTTATAGGAGATTTAAATTGTGATTTGATTTTTAATGGCCTGGCTGGTTTTCCAGAACTGGGGAAAGAAATTTTATCCCGGGATTATGATATAGTTATAGGAGGCTCCGGAGGTATTTTTACAGCTGTTTTATCAAGACTTGGCATAAAAACATCAATTATTTCCAAAGTTGGAAATGATAATTATAGTAAATTTATCTTAGATGAGTTGCAAAAAAGCGGAGCTGATATTAGCAGAATAATTATAAATGAAAATACAAAAACAGGTATAACAGTAAGCCTTTCTTATGAAAGGAATAAAAGTCAAATCTCTTCATTAAATTTAGTAAAAAGTCTCAAAGCAGATGAAATCTGTTTAAAAAATCTTGAAAGCATAAGACATATCCATTTTTCATCTTATTACATGATGGATGGTTTAAAGCCCAATTATCTTAATATAATTGAAAAAATAAAATCAGCATATAAGGAAATTACATTTTCTATCGATACAAATGATGACCCTGACAATGTATGGGAACCATCAATATATGAGATATTTAAAAATGTAGATATTTTATTTTTGAATAAAAAAGAAGCAATAAAAATATCCCGGGAAACTTCGGTTGAGGAAGCTATTAACAAACTGGCTAATTATGTTAAAAAAGTTGTAATAAAATTAGGCAGAGAAGGGTATTTGGCAAAGATAAATGGTAAACTTTATCGTGGTTTTTGCAGAAATATCGATAATAAGAATTTCCTGGATGGTACGGGATCAGGAGATAATTTTGATGCCGGGTTTGTTTTTGGCTTTTTAAAAGGATTTGGCATAGAAAAAACATTGGAATTTGCTACTTACTGTGCTGAAAAAAGCATAGAGTATTCCGGCGGCTTTGGAAGTGATGAAAAATTTGATGAAATAAGGAAAGTATATAAAATTAATTAATTATCATGACTCATGTGGGAGGTTTATGATGGAAGACGATAAATTATTAAAAGAAATCAGTGATGCCGTATCATCTATGCCAATCTTTGATACGCATGAGCATCTTATGTCTGAAGAAGAAAGAAGATTGCAGAACCTGGATGTATTTTATCTGTTCAGCCATTATGTGGGTTCAGATTTGATATCTTCAGGGATGAGCGAGGATGATTTTAACGCACTTTTTGATAAAAATATCGATATGGAAAAACGGTGGAGTATTTTCTCTTTGCATTTTGAAAATGTCAGAAATACTTCTTATTCACAGATAGTATTGGAGTCAGTAAAAGATTTATATGGATTTAATGACATAAATAAAGATAATTATCTGGAATTATCACAAAAACTTGAATCTACAAAAAAGAGGAACTGGTACGATTACATACTAACGGAGAAATGCAACATAAGATACATGCTTGATTTTATAGAGAATATGCCTGGTATTATCGATCAAAAACCTTTAGATAGGAAAGACTGCCTTGCTGTAAAAAATTTTGATGATTTTATTTCTGTCTGCTGTATGGAAGATATAGCGAGATTTGAGAAAAAATATAATGTTAATATCTATAAGTTCAAAGATTATCTTGATATGATCGATAGAATCTGTGAGGATTCCAGGAAAGCAGGATACAGGGCTTTAAAAATAGTGCTGGCATATTTTAGAACAATAAGTTTTGAAGAAGTTACTTTTGCCGAAGCGGATAAAATATTTTCAGGGTTTTTTAAATTAAAAGATTATGGTTTTTTCGAAAGAGTGGATTTTCTGTCAAAAGATGAGTTAAAACCGCTCCAGGATTTTTTAGTTCATTATATTATCCAGAAAGCCATAGAAAACCAATGGCCGGTGCAGATCCATACGGGATTATTAAATGGAAACAGGGGAGATGTGTCAAATACAAATCCGTGTTATCTGGTAAATTTATTTATGAAGTATAAAAACTGCAAGTTCGATATATTTCATGCAGGATTTCCGTATTCGAATGAATTAATAACAATAACGAAACAGTTTACCCAGGTATATTTTGATTTATGCTGGATTCAGCAGGTGTCATTTGATCTTTACAGGGAGACCCTCAATACTGCGATGGAGACAATACCGGCAAATAAGATATTTGCATTTGGCGGTGACAATTTCATATTGGAATGCACTTATGGAAGCCAGAAGATGGTTCGAAAAATTATAACAGAACTGCTATATGAAAAAGTTAAAAAGAATTATTTTTCTTTTGATCAGGCAATACGATTCGCAGAAAAAATTTTATATTTAAATCCTAAAACAGTTTATGATTTAAATCTTTCTTAATTTATTAACTATTGTTTTTGCTTCTTCAAGTCTTGATAAGGGGACCGGTATTCTTACGTCTGTATAGCTTACTCCTGTTCTTGTCATGTAAGAGTAATTTGCGGTAATAAGCATTTCATGTTCGTCAAAGCTGACTTTTTCAAGCTTTGAAGTTAAAAAATTCCATAGATGAAATTCGCCTGCAAGGTAAATTCCATTTAGGCTTATATAAACTTCAGGATTAATGTTTTTACGATCTTTAGCATATTTGATTTTAGGAATTATAAAAGCGATCAAGGCAAGGAGCAGGAGCAAACCGGCAAACACAATAGATAATACTTTCCATGCATCCCTATGAATCAAAGCAAAGATTCCGCCGACTACTATTGTAATGGCAGTTATTGTAATAAAAATGTTCCGCTTTTCTAATTTCTGTTTTTTAAATTCTTCTTTGGAATATCTAAGCCATTCTTCTTGACTATATTCCCAGTGGATAAGAATATTGGCATCAGAAAAAACCATGTTTAACCTTCTGGCCATTGAAGCATAAATAATTGAGGTGATTGCAAAAGATATGGCAAGGAAAAGGGAAATGAAGGCAATACCGAACCCCCATCTCGTCATATCCATATTCAGAATGCATCAAATTCTTTAGTATTTACCCCATCTTTTGACTTATAAGATTAGGAGCAGTGGTGAAAAGGTATTACTCCCATAATGCCAATACCTGGAATAGATTATATGGCTTACTGCGAAGATACAGAGGGGAATGTTTTTGGTATTATTTAAAATGATCCAACTGCAAAATAAAATACCTAAATTAAGAAGTCATTCTTATTAAGGTTTTTGCATTGTCTACGGCATAGCCGTGAACATCATTATTAAAATAAATATAAGAAGAAATATTATTTACTTTATTTTTATTTATCATATCAGCAACTTTTTTCAATTCTTCTTCAGAATAGCTTGATGAATAAAGTTCCCTGCTGCCATGCATTCTTAAATAACAGAAATTGCCAGTAATTAATTCATGATATGGAAAATTTGGAGAATTAGAAATTACAATACCATACCTATATTCATTTAATAAATCATAAGTTCTCTGACAGAACCAGCTTTCTTCCCTGAATTCAAAAGCGCATAAGAGCTTATTTGTTTTATTTGTGTAATTTGTGTAATTGTCTTTAAGTATTTTAAAAAAATTACTGAGTCTTTCAATGTCAAATTTCATATTTGGCGGAAGCTGAAACAGGAATATGCCTAATTTTTTACCAAGACCTTCTGCAGCTTTAAAAAGTTTATCAAGTGGTTCAGAACAGTCAATTAATCTTTTTATGTGCGTTATATATCTTGACGCTTTGACTGCGAACAAAAAATCATCTGGAGTTTTCCTTGCCCAATTTTCAAAAGTTTCTTTTTTAGGAAGATTATAGAAACTGCTGTTTATCTCTACTGTTTTAAAATGCTTCGCATAATAAGAGAGCCAATCACTTTTTCTAAAGTTTTCAGGATAAAAAATACCCAGCCATTCATCGTAGCTCCATCCAGAGGTACCTATATAAATTTTAGAAATATTTACAGAATTCATTTTGTTTTGTCTGATCATATTTATTTAATAATATTAATATTAATTAATAATTTCCCTTTTTTCTAATTTTCTTTCATAATTTAGTTATTAATTTATTAACTTAAATAAATGGAGGCAAATATGCTTCTTGCAATTGATATTGGCAACACTCATACCTTTATAGGTTTGTTTGAAGGCGATGATATTCTTGCAACCTGGAGAATGGGAACTAAACACAGATATGAAACTGCAGATGAGATAGGTTCAATTCTTCTGAATTTTCTTAATATTTCAGGTTACGATTATCTAAGTATAGAGGAAATAGCAATTTCAAGCGTGGTCCCCAATGCTCTTGAAGAGATTAAGAAAATGAGCACAAAATATTTCAAGTGTGAGCCTTTCATAATTAACAGTTCCATTAAAACCGGTCTAAAAATAGTATATGACTATCCGATGGAAGTAGGGGCTGACAGAATTGCAAATTCCGTTGCAGTTAAAGAGCTTTACGGTTATCCGGCTATTGTTGCAGATTTTGGTACAGCTACAACTTTTGATATTATTTCCGGCGACGGAAGTTATATCGGTGGAGTAATTACACCGGGAATTGAAATTTCGTCAGAGGCTCTTTTTAAATTTGCTGCAAAACTTTCCAAGGTAGACTTAAGCTGGCCGAAAACAATAATCGGCAAAAATACTTATGACGGCTTGCGCGCCGGAATATTGTTTGGTTTTCTCGGTCAGGTTGACTTCATAATTGAAAAGATTATTGATGAAGAAAAAGATGATAAAAAGGATTTTAAACCCTATGTAATTGGAACCGGCGGATTATCCTATTTATTAAAAGATAAAAGCAGATATATCAAAATATTTGACGATGACTTAACGCTTAAAGGCATAAAAATTTTAAATGACAAAAATAAGGTTGAAAAACCCAGGTAAATGTTAATTATTTAAATGATGAGCCAGGATAATGCAGAATTAAAAAACCTTATTGCCAAATTGAAAAAGATAATTAAACAGTTACTGTCTGTGCTATCTGAATTTTATAATTTTGATTTCAAAGAAATAATAAAAAACTTCCCGCCGGATGATTTTTCTAAAATTAGTCTGAATGCCTTTAAAATTTCTGATGTTAAAATAAATAATCCAATTATTGCTGCGCCAATGGCCGGTATAAGTGACAATGCTTACAGGATTTTTGCCAAATATCTCGGGTGCTCCCTTACATTTTCAGAAATGGTTACAAGCTATGGATTGATACTTAATCATGAAAAATCACTTGATATTACTAAACTTACAGATTTTGAAAGGCCGTGTGCAATTCAGATTTTTGGAAGCGATCCCGATATAATAGCAAACGCAGCAAGCATTATAGAAGGAAACGCAGATATTATTGATATAAATATGGGATGTCCTGTTCCTAAAGTGCTAAAGACAAAAAGCGGAGGATATCTGTTAAACGAACCTGAAACTATCGGCAGCATAGTAAAAAAACTTAAAGAGAAGATAAAAAAACCAGTTACAGTTAAATTAAGGGTCGGATGGGATGAAGGAAAAATCAATATACTGGAGATAGCAAAGATTGTTGAAAATGAAGGAGCTGACGCGATAACAATACATGGCAGAACCGTAAAACAGGGATATTCGGGTAAAGCCGATTATGAGCATATTAAAAAAGTAAAAAGCAATGTTAAAATACCTGTTATAGCAAGCGGGGATATTGAGAGTGTGCACAAAGCAAAATGGGTTCTGGATTATACAGGATGCGATGGTCTGATGGTTGGAAGAGCTGCAAGAGGCAATCCCTGGATTTTTTCAGACTTGCTTTTAGGGCTTTTAAGCACCAGTGAAAACAGGGAAGCTGGATTTAAAAATCAGTCAGGAGAAAGTCTTAATAATCCAGATATTAATTTTATAAAAAACTATTTTAATATTAGCAATAATTTAAAAGTAGATTTTATGCTGTTATATATTAGGTTTTTGATTTATTTTAAAGGTGAAGAAAGGGCGGTAAAGGAATTCAGGAAAATTATCGGATGGGCTTTTAAAGGGCAGAGAGATATTTCAAGCATCAGAAATAAATTCTTTAAAATAAATACTTTTGCTGATGCTGAAGAAATTTTAGAAAGCTTAAGATAAAATAAAAAAAGTTTGAATTGAAATGGAAATATAGCTACAATGGTTACTTGAATTTTAAGAATTATGTCGGGATGTAGCGCAGCCCGGTTAGCGCGCAGCGTTCGGGACGCTGAGGTCGAGAGTTCGAATCTCTCCATCCCGACCATAAAACTTAAAATTGTAGTCAAAACTTTGGGAAGAGTCTAAAAATGCCGGTGGCATGTTTAGACCCGGAGATTCGAAAGGACGGACTGAAGGCGACAGCCGAAGGAGTCCGCGGCTCTGCAGCGAACGATAGTGAGACGAAAGACCGAATCTCTCCATCCCGACCATATGAAACTTTCATCATTTTTAGGGTAAGAAGTTTACCTGACTGCTTGAGCTTAGCTATGAAAAGCGGATTGAAGAAATTTTAAATGAGGTGTGGGGAGTAGCTAATGGAGCTTTATAAAATAATATTTTCCGATAAAAATAATAGCGGAGAATCAAAAATAATTTGCAGCGAATTATTATTTGCCTGCAGTTTTTCTGACAGGCTCTTTGGTTTGATATTTAAAAATTTAAAAGAAAATCAGGGTTTTGTGATTGAAAATTGCAACAGTGTACATACATTCTGGATGAGATATAAGATTGATTTGGTATTTCTTAATAAGCAAAATGAAATAATAAGGCTATATAAAAGTTTTAAACAATTCAGGATGACACCTGTAATTAAATATGCCAATAAGGTGATCGAACTTCCAGCATCAACTATAGAAAGTAACTTGCTTAAAAAAGGGGACACCCTTAAGTTTTCTAATTTAATTTAAATAAAGTATTTATAATTTTTTATCAGAAATTCTGTTTTATTTTAGACCATACCTGTCATGCTGAAATCAAATAGCGCAAGTTTGTTTTTACTCTTACCAATTAGAAATCATCCATATTTTCGTCAAAAAGTACCTCACTTGCACTGAAAATTAATTAATTGCCTTATTGTTACTTGTTACCTGCCCCACATTATATTGTTCTCTTTGATTTTTAAACCTTCCTTGAATTTTACTAAAAATGATCTATAAAATATTTTAATATTTTATTATTTATGCATTTACATAAATAAATAATTATGTTATTATGCTCAATAATATAAATATACAAAAGTGTAAATGTACAATTAATTAAAATGAATAGAGTATCACTAATATTTAAACAAAAATTTATATCGATAATATTTATTATTATTGCTTTGATAGGCGGAGTACTGATTTATTTTTATATTTCAAACATCAGATCTTCTTCAGCAGAAGATACTTATTCAAAGGAAGTTTTAATCGCAAAAGAAGAAATCAGCAAGGGTTCCGAAATCCAGATTGAAATGATAGGCAGGCAGAAAATTTCAAGCAATATTTTCAGCAATAATTTTGTTTCAAATGAAAGTGAAATCATAGGAAAGGAAGTAAAAGATACTATCCTTAAAGGCGAAATAATTTCCAGGGATAAAATTACAGGCATTGATGACTTATCAGATAAAAACCTGAAATTTTCAACTTACATACCTTTAAATAAAAAAGCTGCAACAATCCCCATTACTTATTGGGGCGATGTTTCACTTATTAATATTGGAGACAAGGTCGATGTCATTTCAACTTATTATGAAAAAGACAGCAGTAATTTAAAGTCCGAAATTGTTTTAGGCGAGGAAGAAATAATAATAATCTCGAAGCGGCTAACTCAAAGTGATGAAAATAAAACTCAAAATTCAGGCTTATCAATATTAAGTTCAGATACTGGCGGGATAAAAGATGAAAGCAAAATATTATACCTGACTTTTTATTTAAGTGAGGAAGAAATTACTGCAATTTTTGGAGCTATCGAAAAAGGAAATTTAAACATTGCCTTATGCTCATCAAAGATATTTTAAGAGATCAATGGTAATTAAGCACCGGGTTTAATAATTAATTTTTAAGCATTTCCGGTATGAAAATTATTTAAACTTATTAACAAACAAATAAGATGTGGAGATTAAAAGTTGAAAAAGGAAGAAGGAAAAATAATTTTGATTTCAGGCAGCAAAGGCGGCTGCGGTCAAAGCTTTTTATCTAATTGCATTGCCAACTATCTTGCGATTAATACAGATAAAAATATTCTTATGATGGATTTTAACATTGGGAAAATGGATTCCAGGATTGTTTTTAAAGCCCAGGAGAAAAATATCAGGACTATTTTTGACATTAAAAATATGTCCGGGGAAGTTGATGAAAGCCTGATAAAAAAGATAGTCATTAATTTTAACAACAGTTTTAATGTTATTTTTCCGCCTTTGTATTCTGATAATTTGAAAGCAATATCTTCGAAAAATCTTCTGAAGATCCTTAAAACCTTAAAGGGAATTTTTGATGTTGTATTAATCGATCATCCTTCTGTTTCCAATTTGAAGGATAATGATAGCAGCATTATGGATTCTATTGATAAATTACTGTTAGTTAGCCTGCCTGATTTAATTTCTTTAAGCAATTTAAACATAATAATTAATCAGATTGAAGGTTCAATTGATTATCTGAATCCTGCAGTGATAATAAATAAATATAACATAAGACCGTCGATTTCTTTTTCCCTGTTAAATACAATTCTTAAATATCCTATTGAATATTTTGTTCCTTTTGACAGAGATATAGAGCAGCTTTACCTGGAGAAAGGCCCTGCAGGTATTTTTAAATATAACCTGAAAATTATAAGGGATTTAGCCAGCATTGGTGACAATTTAATAGAAGAACTTTTTTAAGAGTGTTAAACGGCAAACCAATGATTACGGGTAATTTTTATTTAATTTTAATATTAAGGCATTACCAACAATAAAAAATTATGGCGCAAACTGACATATTTGAAAACCTTTATAAAAAATTAGCTGCCAAAATTGACATTTACAGCCTTGATTGTGCTGAAGAAAAAACCAAGTTCAAGATCATTGAAAAAACTCTTTCGGAGATTTTAGACACTGAAAAAATTTTGCTATCCGTAAAAGATTTTCAAAGTATTTTAAATCAGATTTTTGAAGAAAGCTTTGGATACGGGCCTATCAGCGAATTGATGAAAAATGAAGAAATCACTGAAATTATGATTAATAACTTTGATGATATTTTTATTGAGAAGTCCGGATTGATTCAAAAATCAAATATAAATTTTAATAGCAATATTCATATAAAAAACTTTATTGAGAAAATCTTAAGCCCTTTAGGTTTAAGGATAGATGAGAGCTGCCCGATGGCGGATGCAAGGCTGAAAGACGGGTCAAGGGTAAATGTTGTAATAAGGCCGATTGCATTAAATGAAATTGTGGTATCAATAAGAAAATTTAAGAAGAAGCTAAAAGATATGGAAGACCTGGTTATGGAAGGCACCTTAAATTATGAAGTATCTGATTTTATAAAATTATGTGTTGAAAACAGGGCAAATATTATAATTTCAGGAGCCACTTCGACAGGGAAAACAACTATTTTAAACATTATTTCAAATTTTATACCTGAAAACGAAAGGATAATAACAATAGAAGATACTTTTGAGATAAATATCAATCACGAAAATGTCGTCAGGCTTGAAAGCAGGCTCCCCAATATTGAAGGCAGTGGCGAAATTACAATCAGGGATTTGGTTAGAAATTCCTTAAGGATGAGACCGGACAGGATTATTGTTGGAGAGGTAAGGGGAATTGAGGCAATAGATGTATTGCAGGCAATGAACACCGGCCATAACGGCTCAATGACAACAGTTCATGCCAATTCCCCTTTGGATTTAATTTCAAGGCTCGAAACCATGTTAATCATGTCAGGGCTTAACTTAAATCCTTCTTCTGCAAGAAGAATAATCTCATCATCCATAAATATAATTATTCACCTTGAAAGATTAAAAGACGGTAAAAGAGTTATTTCAAAAATTTGTGAAGCAGTAAATGAAAATAAAGTAATAGGGGAAAAATCAGAAATAATCATAAAGGATATTTTTAATTACTGCAGGACTCTTGATAAGGATAAAAATATAAACACGGCAAGCTGTTTTAAGTTTTCAGGTCACATACCATTATTTTTAAAAAATGACTTTTAAAACAAGAAAAAGAACGGATTTATTTTAATAAAATTATTTTTTAAGGACAATTTATAAATGTTTATCAATATAGCTGATAAAAGCGCAATTATAATATCATTTTTATCATTTGTTGTTTTTTCTTTCGGACTGACAGGGATTTATTTATTCTTAAACAGCATTTTTAATCCCGATTTGTTTATTCAGAATACAGGCAGCCCCTTAAGCAGCATTACTGATTCCAAACTGACCGGAAACAATAAAACAAACTATAATTATTTTAATAGTCAAAATGCTCAAAATAACGGGCAGCCAGTCAGAACAAATCCTGGAGTTGCTTTAGTTTATCTATATGAAAAAAGAAAAAATTATGTTCTGCTTATATTTTTTGCGTTGCTGCTAACAGTGTTTTTTATTATTTTTAAAAACATTTTTCTTGCTTTTTTCATAGCAATAATGAGCAGCGGAGTTTTAAATGAATTTATCTGCGGGTTACTTAGAAAAAGAAAAGAAACTCTGGACATTCAGTTAATTGAGTTCATTACAAATACTATTATCATGCTTAAAGCAGGTAAAGAAATAAGACAGATATTCAAAGAATCAATCGCCTGTATTAAAAATCCACTAAAAAATCATATAAAAAACTTAGTCAGTGAGGTTGAGCTCAATATTTCAATGGACATTGCGCTTGATAATTTTGCGTTAGATATTGGAGGAAAAGAAGTAAATCTGCTGGCAAATGCAATAAAAATTAACAGAAAAATCGGGGGCAACCTGCTTTTTATTCTGGAAAATATAATAAAAACACTTCAGCAAAACTTAAAAATAAAATCCCGTATAAAAACTCAAACTGCCCAAAACAGATTTTCCGGCAACTTTATTGCTTTGTTTCCCCTGGCAGGATTTATTGTCATGTACTTTTTTTTAAATTCCGCAGTTGTAGAATTTCTTTCATCCAAGGTCGGAAGCATATTGCTGGCAGCAGGCTCAATTCTTGAATTTTCCGGCTTTTTTATTATTAAAAAAATACTAAGAGAAGATCTTATATAAATTCATGGTTATTTATATTGTTACAATTGCATATTTTTTATTTCTGGTATTTTTAACTTATTATTTTTTAAAGAATTTAATATTTAAAAGAAGAACCATAAGTCAAAATCATTCCAACCACTTCTCCGGGAGTTCAGGAAAATCTGAAATATTTAAAAAATTTAATATGTTTTTTGCAAAAATAGGAAATTCCGGGAAAAAAATTCTTTTTAAAACTTATATATTAAAACTGGAAAATTTAATTTCCGGTAATAATGAATTTAAAACCTCATACTTAACAATAGAATCTTTTATAGGTTTTAAATTCCTCTTATCATTATTGCTGTTTGTATTCTGCCTTATATTAATAAACAACAGCCTTTTAATGATAATTTTTGGTTCTGCAGGATTGATCATCGGGTTTTTTATTCCTGACTATTTAATCAGATATTTAAATTTAAAAAGGCTTCAAAAAATGGACAGGGATTTACCTTATATAATTGATTTGTTATATATTGCTGCTTTGTCAGGCCAGAATATTTATAACTCAATAAAGATAGTTACCGGGAAGTATGACAGCCAGATAAGCAGTGAGTTTAAAATATTTCTGCAGCAAATAGACTTTGGCATCGGTAAAAAAGAAGCATATGTCAATATCCTTCAGAAAAATAATTCAGATTCCTTTAAGAGTTTTATTTTTACCTTGCAACAGGCAGAAAGCTACGGCTCTTCTATCAGTGAGCTATTAAAGCAAAAAGCTGAATTTTTAAGATTTGAGATAGCCCAGGAAATTGAAAAGAAAACCAGGCTTATTTCCACGAAGATGCTTTTCCCGCTTATTTTCTTAATACTTCCGTCATTTTTGCTGCTGGTTTGCGGACCATTGGTTTATCTGGTGAGCGGAAATATGTTTTTATAAATATAACAATATTAAAAATAAAACTTATTAATACGATTAAGAAAGGAGGGCAAATTGATGTTAAGATTTTTTAAAGCAGAGGGGGTGATAAAAATAATTAATAAATTATTAGGTAAAATAAGAAATAAATTGTTAAGCCAGAGGGGGCAGTCAACTCTTGAATATGTACTTGTTACAGTAGTAGCTGCAATCGTTTCTGCAATCCTGATCGCTGTCGGCAAACCTATGATTGTCGATCTGATTTCAAAAGCATTTGGAAAGATAGCAGGAACCATGTAAGAATTTTTTGCTGGAAAACAGCAGTTTAATTGTTTTAAGATTTTAAATTATTAAAGGTTATATTAAATGGCTTTAATTTGATTTATAACTTTGAAATTTATTTTACTAAAACTTTCTACAGTCAAAGGAATTTAAGATTTATCAGCAATGAAAATAGTGAAGTTTAAAGAAAATATAAAAATCAAAATTAAAAAATTATTTTTTAATAAAAATGGTCAAGCAACAGTTGAATTTATTTTATTAATTCCATTTTTAATAATAACCTGTATTGCTGTTTTCCAGCTTGGATATGTTATTTATCTGCAAAATAATATTAAGCAGCTGTCAAATGAAGCAGCCAGAATTGTTTCAACGACTAATTCAAATGAGTCTGGAGAAAAAGCTATTAAAAGAAACAATAATTTATATGATGGCTTAAATTTTGATATTAATATAGAACCGGACTTATGGAAAGCCAGAAAAGTCGGAGAAATTGTGACAGTTGGTATCGCAATAAATTATGATGGTTTTGGGGGTTTAATCAAAAAGTTATTTGGCAAATCAATATTAATTTATTCAGAAAGCAGCATGAGGATGGAATGCGAATAAGAAATAATTTTAAAAGTCGGGTTCTGCTAAAAACCATAATAATTAAAAAGATCCATTGTCTGCCAAGTTACATCAACTCAAGAGGTAATATATCAATATTATTAGCAGTGCTATCATTAATGTTTGTTATGTTGTTTGTTTCAATTTTTGATATTTTTCAGCTGTATATTGCAAGAGAACATACTAAGAATGCATCTGATGCCATAGCGCTTGCTGTTGCTCAAAATCTGCTTTTTTTTGATGAGGAAGAAATAGTCGAAATTACCGATGAAATCAGCAAAAAAAATGATTGTGATATAGATTCAATAAAATTTAGCTATGATGAGATAACTGTAACCACAGTTAAGAAAGTTAATTTCCTGTTTGCAGGAAGGATTTTAAAAAATAGCAGCACAGTTTGTTCGACATCTAAAGTAAAAGTCACATATCCATGGGATGAAAAATTTGGAAATTGCAGATTTTTCAAGTTTGATTATTGATACCTGTTTACCTAAGAACCAGCCGACTTTAGTCGCGTAAGAGTTTTAAGAAATATCAATAAAACCAATTTAAGGGCTTTATAAAATCAATAAATAAAAGGAGAAAAATGAATAATTTAAATCAATTAACATTGCTTGGCAACCTTGCAAGAGATCCGGAAATAAAATATACAAATGAAGGATTGGCAATAACAGATCTAAGGATAGCAGTAAACAGAAAGTGGAAAGACAAAGAAGGAAATGATATGGGAAATGTAGAGTTCTTCAATGTTACAGCATGGAACAAACTTGCAGAAAATTGTGCAAATGACTTAAAAAAAGGAGACAGGGTAATTGTCAGCGGAAGGTTAAACCATAGGAGTTTTGATACAAAAGATGGCAAGAAAATTAATATAATGAATGTAATAGCCGATGTAGTTGCAGCTAGCCTGGAATTTAATTCTGTTAAAATTGCCGGTAAAGATGATAATATTGAGAACAGTGAAGTTCAAATTGCCGAAAGCTAAACTTTTCTTTATAATTCTTTTTATTTGCTATAGATTCTTTAAAATGATATTAGTTTTATAAACCTTTATTATCTTTTGAAAATTAATACAATAAATAATGAATATTTTCCTGGAAAAACAAATAATAGACGCAAAAAATAATGGTATTACCAGTTTATCTCAAAATGACAAAAGAATAAGATTTGCAAAAATATCTTCAGAATTGTTAATAAAAACTATCGCAAATGAGTGGGAATATTAACAATTAATAAAAAAAATGATAGAATTTGACACTAATTTTTAAAAAGCTAAAATAATATTATAATTATCAATTAATTAGGGGGTTATCAATGAGTTATGATATTGAAAAGCTTATTGATATTCTAACTATTTTTTCGAAAAATAATCAGGATTTAACAAAATTAAGGATTGTTAAATTACTTTATTTTATTGATAAACTGCATTTACAAAAGTATGGACGTGTAGTTCTAAACGATAGATATTATAAGTTACCGAAAGGGCCAATACCAAGCTTAACCTTAAATTTATTAAATGAGTTTTTTGATCCTGAATTTGCTTATGCAGTAAAGAATCATAAAATTGACAAAAGTAAAATTTCTCATTTTTTAGAAGCAACTGGTTCTTATAGACTAAAAATAAAAAAAGAAAGTGACTTTGAATCTTTATCTAAATCTGAGCTGGAAATCATTGATGAAGTTTTAAAAATTTATGGTTTATTAGATACAGATAAAATAGTGGATATGTCTCATAAAGATGCTACTTGGTTAAAAACTGAAGAACCAAAAGAAATTGACTATTGTTTGTTTTTAGATGGAATGTCTGAAGATAAAAAAAGAATTATTGAAGGGTTAATGTCTATTGATAAAGAAAATGAAATATACTTAAAACAATTAGAGAATGATTGTTCTTTCTGAAAATATTTTAGAAAAAAGGTTCGAATCGGGTCTAAAAAGAGGAATAGTTCTTAGAACTATTATTGATTTTTCTACAAAACAAAAATTTAAAAGACTTCTCTTACTAAATATTGATTTTAAAGACAAGGAAATTTTATTTATTTTTACTACTTCAAGTGTTGACTGGTATAAACAAAATATAAATAGCCCTATAGTTAAAGAAAACTGTATTTTTTTTGATAAGGGAGAGACAACAAATAATATTACAGAAAATATGGTTATAGATTGCAGAAAGGTTTATTCAATTGCAAAGAGTGATTTATTTAATAATTTTAAAAATAGTAAATTAGATTTTCTTGATGAATTTAATGAAAAAATAATATTAAGAATTGATAATATAATTAAAAATTCAAAGCTAATTGAACTTAAATATTTACGCAAAATTATCAGATAATTTCCTCTTGACAAACAGCTTCTAAAAAATGCTATGTTTTTTCTAATATATTGTTCTGTTGTATTTTTTACGATATTGCCAAATAGCTTAGAAAGATAAAATATTGGAACTGAAGAAATCTGATTACGAAAGTTATGATTACAGGGAATTCTGGGAAGATGACAAAAGAGCATATGAAGATGCTTCTGAAAGGTTAGCACTTGGCAAGCTTTTTAAAGGAGTAAAAAAAACCGGAACCATTATAGATATTGGCTGCGGATATGGCAGGCTTTTTAATGAGTATAAGGATTATGACAGAATAATAATGCTGGATTACTCCTTAAATAATTTAAAAAATACTAAAAATACTGTTCAGAATTATTTAAAGCAGGATAAAGGAAAATTTAATAAAGTATATTTTGTTGCGGCAGACGCAACAAACCTGCCATTCAAAGATGTAATTACTGATACAGCAATTTCTGTCAGAATTGTCCACCATTTAGATAATCCTGAAAAATTTATTTCTGAAACAGGCAGGATATTAAAAAATGAAGGTTTGTTTATACTGGAGTTTGCAAATAAAAGAAATCTGAAAAATATTATCAAATTTTTACTGGGCAAGTTAAAGCAATCTCCATTCAGCCCTGAACCTTACATGATCGGGGAAACCATACAGGACAACCATCCCGAAGTTATTATTAATTTTTTTAAAAAATATGGTTTTAAGGTAAAAAAAATTATCAGTGTTTCAAATTTAAGAGCAGGGTTTTTAAAAAGAAAATTAAAACTTCAGAATTTATTAAAGCTCGAAAATATTTCTCAAATCTTATTTTCATTAAGTAAATTGGGTCCCAGTATATTCATAAAAGCTTTCATATATAAAAACGATAATAAAAATATTGAAGAAAAGACACCTGAAAATTTTGAAGATCTGCTTCTATGCCCAAACTGCAGAGATGCTAATAATAAACTTACAATTACAGGCAATTTAATAATCTGCAGATCTTGCGGAACAAAATTTAACATAACTGATGGAATTTATGATTTAAGGATACTAAAGGAAAATATTGTTTAAAAAATTATTATTATAAATCAGTCTATCTATTTTATTTTAGATTATTCCAGGATATACCCAAATATCTCACCTTGCTTATTAAAAATTATTATTTCTATTGTAAAAGTAGGTATCATTTGTTACAATCGTGATACAAATTGAAATGCAGGAAAATTATATTTAATAATTTTAAATTTGTGCCAATAATTAAATTGGCTTTTTATTGTAATTTAAAGAATATATAAAATAATAACAGGAAAAATATGGCAGACTTAATTTATTCAGAGGGTATGATACAAAGGCTTACGCAGTATCTTAGGCACATCATTAGCCTGAAAGATGTTGGGAAAAGGACGGTTACTTCACAAAATATCAGTGAGAGAACTAAAATAAACAGCGCAGAGGTAAGAAGGGATTTAATTTACTTCGGGATCAAGGGCAAAAGAGGCGTTGGATTTAGCATAGATGATCTGATTGGCTCATTTAATAAAATATTAGGGTACGAGGGAAATGTAAGGATAGTTTTGCTTGGTGCAGGCAACCTTGGAAAAGCTATTTTAAATTATAAAATGCTCAATAAGTTCGGCTTTCATATTGAGTATGTTTTTGATAGTAATGAAAACATTATTGGAAAGAAAATATCAGGAAAAGAAGTATTTGATATCTCAAATCTGAAAAACATTATTAAGGATAAATCATTAAAAGTTGCAATCCTTGCAGTCAGCACTGATGCTGCTCAATATGCTACAAATCTGCTTGTTGATTCAGGCATAAAAGTCATAATTAATTATACCTCTGTGCCTGTTAAAGTTCCGCCGCATATTAATATCCAGACAGCAGACCCTATTGAAATATTGCTTCATACGCTTTATTATTTATCGCGAACCGGACAAGCTTATTAGTTTTTAAAATTAAGCGCCAGTTAAGTAAATAGTTAAACAGGTATTTAATTTTTTAAAAATATAGTCTAATATCAATGTTTTGTTTTTCTATAAATTATCATTTATTTTTTTATTTTTGACTGGAAGCATATTTACTTATGAATAAGACCAAAGGCTGTTTTATAGTTTTTATAATAATTTTTTTAATTGCTGTAATTTTTCTTGTATTTTTTATACAAAAAACGCCAAAAACTGATACCGGATCAACTGTAGCCGGTACAACAAGCGGATCAAAAGATTCAACTTCTGATAATGCGAAAACCGGAACTTCACTTAATTTATCCATAAATAATATCTACAGGGATAATTCTGCTGACTATTTATTTTTAGGGATTGACGAAAGGGAAAATCAGGATAAGTTTCAGGGCCGCACTGATACAATAATTCTTTATCACCTTGGCTCTAATGGTGTTGATGCACTTATTTCTCTTCCAAGAGATACATTAGTTGAGTTGAAAGGACATGGCACAAATAAGATCAATGCTGCTTATGAATTTGGCGGAGCAGATATGATTAGCGATGAAATTTACAAACTTACTGATATCGGCGTTGATAAGATAATGCTGGTAAATTTTGCAGGATTTAAAAAGATAATCGATGCCCTGGGTGGAGTTAATATTACTATTACCGAACCCTTACATGATCCCATGTCCGGCTCTGATTTTAATCCTGGAACTTACAATTTTAACGGGGAGCAGGCACTTGCATTTGCACGAAACCGTGAAACTGCCAAAGGAGATTTTGACAGGATGGACAGGCAGAAATATTTGCTTTCAGAAGTATTTAGACAAAAAGCGAACTTTTCAATTATACTGAAGATTCCTTCTATTATAAGAATTTTAAAGGAGGAAACAAAATCCAACTTTTCAACCTGGGATTATTTAAAAATCGGACTTGGGCTGATAAAAAATAAAAACAGCCTGAAGCTCTTAACATTACCAGGCAAGACTAAAACTATAAATAAGATCAGCTATGTTTTAGTTAATGATAAGGAAGCTAAAGCATACCTGAATGAAAATTTAAGTAAAAATAATAAATAATTTTTATTAAAATTAATAATGCAAATCTTGTATAATAATAACTGTCTTGGATATAAAATATTCATAAAAAGTTTATAGGAATACTTTAAGAGGTAAAAGTGGCATCAAGTTTTGAATTTAGCATAGCAAATTTATCCTTTTTTTCTGATACCAGCAGCTTTCTTTTACAAACCTCAATAAAAAATACAGCTTTAACCGAATTTATCAAAAATTCAGTCCCTAAAAATGATAAAACATGGTTAAGTGAGCTGAAAAGCTGGGAAATAAATAACAAATGGATCCTGGAAATTGCAGATATTTGCATTAATGCATTTGATCAGGTATTTTTTGATCGCGGAGATGAAGTCTTACTGGATTTAAAGGATGATAAATCATTTAAAAGATTTAAACGCCTGGCAGAAGAAATCGATCTGTAATTTAATTGCTTTTATCTGCCTTTAAAAAATTTTAGTTTTGAAAAAGATTTTCAAATCTTTATTTTTTTATTTTTTACTTTTTAATTAAGCTCTGGAGAAGACTTTCATGATACAAAGATATACCCTCAAACAAATGGGCAAAATCTGGGAGGACGAGAATAAATATGACAAGTGGCTTCAAATAGAAAAAGCTGTTGCTTTGTCTCAAGCAAGGCTTGGAATTATTCCAGAAAAAGCAGCTGAAGATATTAATTCTAAAGCCAGTTTTGATATCAATGAAATATTAAAAATAGAAGAAGAAACCAATCACGATGTTATTGCTTTTCTAACCAATGTCGGTTCATATATCGGAGAGTCTTCAAAATATCTGCACTACGGGCTTACTTCATCTGATATTGGCGATACAGCATTATCTCTTCAGATAATTGACGCAATAAACATCATTGAATTTAAAGTAAATAAGCTTACCGGAATTTTAAAGGAACAGGCGGTTAATTATAAAGATGTAGTGATGGTTGGAAGAACACATGGGATACATGCAGAACCTACAACTTTCGGGCTTAAATTTGCTGTTTGGGCATTTGAAATGAAAAGAAATCTACAAAGGATTCTAAATGCTAAAGAAAGCATTAGCTTTGGCAAGATATCAGGGGCAGTGGGAACTTATGCAAACACCCCGCCTGAAGTGGAAAAACTGGTTTGCGAGAAGCTCGGCCTTAAAAGTTCTCCGGCTTCTACTCAAATTTTGCAAAGGGACAGGCATGCGGAAGTGATAAGTGCGCTTGCTATTTGCGGAGGGACTCTTGAAAAAATTGCCCTTGAAGTCAGGAATTTACAGAGAACTGACGTTAAAGAAGTTGAAGAGCCGTTTACTAAAGGGCAGAAAGGCTCATCAGCAATGCCGCATAAGAAAAATCCTATAATATGCGAGAGGATTTGCGGGCTTGCAAGAGTACTTAGAGGCAATGCTGTTGTTGCTTTTGAAGATATGGCATTATGGCATGAAAGAGATATTTCACATTCTTCTGCTGAAAGGGTAATATTTCCTGACAGCTTTATAATTTTAGACTATCTTCTTGAAAAAACCATCTTTGTAGCAGGCAATATAAAAGTAATGCCTAAAAATATGGAAAGAAACCTTATGAAGTATGGAGGAATTATCTTCTCGCAGAGAGTTCTGCTTGAACTTATCAGCAAAGGGATTTTAAGGGAAGAAGCATATGCTCTTGTTCAGAATGCAGCGCTAAAGGCATGGGAAGAAGAAGGAAGCTTTAAGGAAAACCTGCTTAAAGAAGAAAAAATTACAAAATTGATTTCAGAAAGCGAAATTGAAAATCTTTTCGATGTAAATTATCATCTTAAATATGTTGATACAATAATAAACAGGCTGCAGAAAATATAGCTTTTTAAGAATTATTAAATTATAAAAAAGTTTTAAAAATATAAATGCTGTTTGCAAAAAATTAAATAAATTAAGGGGATTAAGGGGAAAATAAATTTTATGCTTAAGGTAAATGTATATATAACTTTAAAAAAAGAAATTTTAGATGCCCAGGGCCTTGTCATAAAAAAAGCAATAAAACAGATCGGGTATGAAAATGTCAAAGAAGTAAGATTTGGGAAATTTATCCAGATGGAAATTGATGACAACGGAAAAAGCGAAGATGAAATAAAAAAGGAAATTGAGTATTTAAGTGATAAGCTTTTAGCCAATCCCAATATTGAAAATTATAAATACGAAATAGTGAGGAATTAATGTCTGGCAGGCAAAAACCGTATTTTGGAATTTTAGTTTTTCCGGGTACAAACTGTGAAACGGATTGCTACCATGTTTTAAAAAATCTGCTTAAGGTTGACTGCAAATATATCTGGCATAAGGAAAAAAGAGATGACGACATTAATGCAATCATAATTCCGGGAGGTTTTTCTTATGGCGATTATTTAAGAAGCGGCGCAGTTGCAAAATTTTCTCCAATAATGTCTTTTGTCAGGGATTTTGCTCAAAACGGCGGTCTTGTAATAGGGATATGTAACGGTTTTCAAATCCTGCTTGAGGGAAATCTGCTTCCCGGGGCAATGCTTAGAAATGATACATTAAAATTTATCTGCAAATATGTAAATTTAAAAGTTGAAGATATAAATAATCCCTTCGCCTCCGGTTACAGGAAAGATGAAATAATTAATATGCCTATCAGGCATAATGAAGGCAACTACTATATTAATAATGATGGCCTTAAAAGCCTTAAAAAAAATAATCAGATATTATTAAGATACTGTGATGAAAATGGTATTATCAACGAAAATACAAATCCAAACGGTTCTGTTGAAAATATTGCTGGAATATGCAATAAGGAAAGAAATGTTTTTGGACTTATGCCCCATCCGGAAGCATGCTGTGAGGAATTGCTTGGTTCCGATAATGGCTTAAAGATGTTTAAATCAATGGTTAGTTTTATTTCTTAGAATTTTTATTTGCTGTAACGGGTGTTAATTGTATTTTTAATTTTTAAATTTTTATTTAATGCTTCTAAACTCATTAATTTTTAATTAGTTTATTTATTTTTAATATTTTTTGATTTGTTTTCTTATAATAAGGCGGTTTTAATGTTGGATGTTGGAAAAGAGTATAAAAAATTAGGTTTAAAAGATAATGAATTTTTAAAAATACAAAAATGCCTGGGCAGGAAACCTAATTATCTTGAACTCAGCATTTATTCTGTTATGTGGTCTGAACATTG
>JAPLCN010000062.1 GCA_026392215.1 Actinomycetota bacterium
AGCCCGCATTTCCTTAAGAAATCTATTTAATAATTTTATATCTAATACTTGGTGATATGATGAAGTACTTTGGTTGTTTTTCAGGTGATAGATAAGGGTTAATTTTATCTTATACAACAAAGGATTAAAAAAACTATTATGTGCTATAACCTATTTTAACTGTGAAAGCAATGATTCGGAAAAAATTAAAATTCATGAAATCTTATAAGTTTAATTAGGAGGTTTAAATAAATATGATAGATCAGAAATTGCTTAATAGAATAACTTATAATCCTGAAGTTATGGTTGGAAAACCAACAATAAGAGGATTAAGAATAACTGTTGATCAGATTTTGAAAGCTTTAGCAGCAAATACAAATATACAGGAAATCTTGTCGGATTACCCTGAACTGGAAAAGGAAGACATACAAGCAGTTCTTTTATATGCCGGACAACTTGTAGAAGAAGAAAGGGTATTTAAAATAGGGGTGCAATGAGGTTAAAAGTAATGAAGTTTTTAATTGATGTCGGAGTTGGCAAGAGAGTAGAAGAATTTTTAGCAGTTGAAGGGTTTGACATCAAAGCAGTAAGAGATATCAATCCCTCAATGAGCGATAGAGAGGTATTGAACTTGGCAGTATCAGAAAAAAGAATGATTATTACTATGGATAAAGATTTTGGTGAACTGGTCTATAAGTCTAATTTAAGCCATAAGGGAATATTGATTTTAAGATTAGAAGACGCTAATATTACTGATAAAATAAAAATTTTATCAGAGATCATTACAAATTATATTGATGAGATAAATAATTCTTTTTGTATATATTATAGAGGCAAGTTAAGAATACGAAGAAAATAACAACTATTTCCTCTAACAAGTATTGAAATTTTTCTTTAAAAATAAACCGGAATTTTTAAAATACAAGAGAAAAATAAGAAGAAAAGTTTTAACCTTGATGATTGGACAAAGAAGAGATTTAAATATAATTACGAAAGGAAGACAAACCTGCTACTAAAAGATGGGACAAACTTTAGATTTGACTTTCGCAACACACTGGAAAGTCTTTTTATTTTAAATGAAAAAGAGGGCAGATATATACTTGCCAGGGGAGGCAGCGGGAGCTCGTTTCAGAGAGAAAGATATATGGTGTTTACTGCTATTTTTTATTTACTGGGTAAAAACAAAACTATTTGGCATCATCTTATGAAATGCAATTGTCAAAGTGAATTCGAGCATATAGAATCTTTTGATAAACCGGTAACAACATTTGACCTTGGAAGTAATTATCCTCTGGAAAAAGATTTAAAAAGTGAGATTATAAAAAACGGGATAGGTATGGAGAAGGTAAAATATATTTTAAAAAAGTATGCGGACAAATAGGAGAAATGCATAATGGCTTACCAGATAAAGATATCAATCATGGAAATTGAACCGGCAATTTGGCGAAGATTAAAAATACCGGGCAATATCACATTTCAGCAACTTCATCAAATCATCCAGGCAGCTTTTGGCTGGCTTGATAGCCATCTTTACAAATTTCAATTTGACAAAACAATTATTACTACCCCTGATGATGATTATGCTCCCGGGGAATTGTATGGAGAAGATAAAATAGAGCTGGATTCTGAAAATACTAAGATCAATAAATTCTTTGATGCTTATGATAACTGTGAATATGATTATGACTTTGGCGATTCATGGTATCACAAAATCATTATTGAAAAGCGGCTTAAGGATACTAAAAGAAACAATATCCCTGAATGTACGGGCGGTGCGCGATTTAGGCCTCCTGAGGATGTTGGGGGAACTGGAGGTTACGAAGACTTTATTAAGATTATTAAAAATAAAAAAAATCCTGAGAGGGATGAGTATCTCGGATGGGCTGAAAAGGATACAAGAGGCTTCATCTATGATCCGGATTATTTTAATATTAATGAAGTAAACAGGCGGCTCTATTATGCGCTTGAAAACGATGTTGAAACAGCAGAGCTAATGCTGACAGGGCAAGGCCTTACAGGCAAAGTTGTGTGGGGATGGTCTGATACTTGCATAGAAGTAGACGGTAAAAGATACAGTATGGAACAAATCGGAAATATGTTACTGCGAATTGGGGTAGAAAGTATCGTGACAATTAAAGTAAACCCCACTAATAAGAGATATTAAAATCTAAAAACTATCAGAATTCATTAAAAGATAAAAGCATGAATAAATGTTGAAAACAATATGTTAGAATATTGATATGAAAAAAACTTTTAAAGCTAGCATATGAAAATAAATAGTTCCATGCACATAAATGATCAATAAGCTTTCTGATGTAACCCAGGATTTTTCAAAGGTTGCTACTAAAAAAGTATTAATTTACTCACTTGCCCAGAGGATGGTACTGGGTGTTGCTACTGGGCTTGTGGGACCCCTGATCCCGATTATTGCAAAAGATTTAAATATAGGCCTTGATAAAATAGGCGCAGCCATCTCATTTTCCATATTGGCTATTTTAATAACAGCAATTGTATTAAATAATTTTATTGACAATCTAGGTTTTAAGAAGGTCCTTATAGCAGGACTGGTCTTTCTTTCTTCGGGGGCTTTAGGGATATTTCTCTCAAAAACATTCATTTTTTTCATTGTATTTTATTTTATTTATCAGCTCGGGATAGGAATTTTATCCATAACAATCTACTCAATTATTGGTGGCGTGCTTTTTGAAGAAAAATCACGCAGAATAATGCAAACATCAATTTATTACTCTATAGGCAGCATTATTGCACCGCTTCTTGTAAGTTTTTTTGTCGGTGTTAAATTGAACTGGCAACTTATTTTTCTTAGCCTGGTAATAATCCAAATAATGCTTGGGATTTTTTTAATCTCGATAAAAATACCAAAAATTATTAAACCGCAGAAAAATATTAAAAACCTGTTTAGTATTGATAAAAAAATTATTTTTAATTCATTTTTTATAATAATAGGTTTTATGATATTTCTTTATTCCGCGGTTATGGATACTTTTTTTACATGGTTTACCTCATATTTTGAATCTTTAAACATACAAGTATTTACAAGTTCTCTATTTTTGGCTCTATACGCAATGTCAATGTTTATTGGGCTGATTATAAAAAATCATTTGCTTAGAAAGATGGAAGAGAAAAAATTATTGATGTGGGGAATTTTATTATCGTTTGTTTTTTTGCTTTTTATTTTTTTCACAAGAAACCTGATTATAAAAAATATAATGCTATTTTTTTATGGAATATGTATTACTGGAAATTTTTCACTTATGGTAATTCTTTCACTAAATCTTGGTTCAAAATATGCTTCATCTATCGCAGCTTATACTCATGCCGCAGCCTACCTTGGCAGCATTATATTCCAATATGTCAGTGGCTTTATGTCTGAACATTTCTCAAAGAACAGTGTGTTCTATATAGATATGTCACTGCTTTTTATAATATTTATTTTAGCAATAGTTATTAACAATAAAAAAATGAAAACACCATAATCAAGTTGAAACTAAAAAGCAAAAGCGGGTATAATTAATAATATGAAAATTGCAATTACCGCTGACATACATCTAAAGACAAATAAGGAATACCCAGAGCGCTACAATGTGTTAAAAAACATGCTTGACCGGTTACTGGAAGAAGGTATTTCAACCCTTATTATAGCCGGTGATTTATTTGATATAAAAAGCCAGAATTACTCATTATTTGATGAGCTTTGCAAACAGGATAAATACAGCCAGATCCAGTTTTATGTCATTTGCGGAAATCATGACTTAGCCATCAGTCCAAAATATTTTACTTCTGGCAACATAAAGATATTTAACGAACCTGAAATAATGACTTTTGGAGATACTGGCGTAAACTTCTTTTTTATACCCTATCTGCTAGGCAAATCAATGGGAGAAGTTATGGCCGGTTATAAGGCAAGTCACGCGGACGCGCTTTCAAAGATCTGGGTTTTGATTGGACACGGGGATTATCTTTCTGGTATGCGGGACTTAAACACTTATGAATCAGGAATATACATGCCCCTTAGCAGGTCTGATATAGAGTATTATGAACCGGCTAAAGTCATCCTGGGACATATACATAAAAAAATGGATCTCGGTAAAGTTCATTACGCAGGCTCACCCTGCGGAATGGATATTAACGAAACAGGGAAAAAAAGCTTTTTAATTTTAGATTCAAACAACCTGGATATCACAGCAAAAACAATGGACACAGATTATATATTCTTTAATGAGAGCTTAATTGTGCTTCCAACTTCAAATGAGTTTGAAGATATGAAGAATAAGGTAACAGATTTAATTAAGACCTGGGAACTCGGTAAAAATGAAATCCCTAAAGCAAGAATTCGCTTAAAAGTAAAAGGCTATACGTCCGACAGAAAAAAACTTGACTCAGTTCTAAAAGAAGCACTTTCCATGTTTACTTTTTATAATAATGAAGAGCCTGATACGACAGAAGTCTTGTTATTTAATGACTTTGAACGAATAAGCATAGTTGAAAGAGTAAAAGAAAAAATAAGTGCACTAGAGGAAAATCTTGGGTATTCTCAAGCAAGAAAAGATAATATATTAGAGCAAGCTCTTAATATTATGCTCAAGGAGTAGAAAAAATGCTCAAAGGAAATAATTTCAAAGGGATAGTCCCCAAAGGAGATAACTTCAAAAGGAAATAATTTCAAAAGGAAAAATTTCAAAGGCTAGCGTACCAATAATAAAATTTTAAAATAAATAAATATATGGGAATTAAAATCGACAGAATAAGCGTAAAAAGCTTAGGGCCAATTCAGAGTTTTTCCGAAGAATTTGGCTTGCTCAATCTCATTTACAGCAAAAATGAACGAGGAAAGACATTTTTAACTGAATTTATCATCCGCTCACTGTTTAAAAACATAAACATAAAGAGATGGAAATTCAGGGAAGGGGGCAGTGGAAATGTCCTGGTAAGCGGGCTGGATGGCGAAACTGACGAAAATGTTGAACCGGTTGAATTTTCTCCGTCTTCACGTAAAAAGCTTGAAGATTATTGGGAAAAAGATGAGACAGGGCTTCCGGCTTCAATGGTCAAATTACTGGTATCAAAAGGCGGAGAAGCGTCAATAGAAAATACTGAAGAGGGAATTGATAAGAGTTTAATTAAAGAAATATTTTCAGGTATAAGCCTTCTGGACAAAATAGACAGCGATAACAACATTTCAAAAACTGTAAGGTCTGCTCAACTCCTAAATGGCAACATTGATATCAAGGATACAGGAGAAGGCAGGGCTTACCGTGAACTGAAAGCCGAAATTAACCAGATTGACAGGTTGTTTGAGGAAATAGAATCAAAATACACCAGAGGTATTTTAGAATCTTATAAGGCACAGCAAGAATCTCTAAAAGGGCGCTTGGATAAACTGCATAAAGCAAAATGCCATCAGGCATATCTAACCTCAGAAAAAATAAAAGAGCTAAGTGAAAAGCTGAAACAAATTCCTGATGAAAAATTAAATGAAATAGCAACTGATATTGCCCTCTATGAAGGTAAAAAAAATGAATTTATGGCCAAAAACAGCCAGCTTAGCCAGTTGCAGCAGAATTGCAGGCACTTTGAGTGGCTGCAGAAAGCACTGCCGGCATATGAAAAATTAACTTCAAATTCTATTAAAAAACCAAAAATAATAATCCCTTTTCTATCGGGGGTTTTTGCTGCAGCAACAGTAGCTTTTATTTTGCTTGTAATGCCGATTGGAGCAGTCATATCGCAGGTTAGGACAGTCATATTTCCGATTGCCGCAGTCGCGTCTTTTCTGGCATTCCTTGGTTTAATCGTCTTCTATATCATACGCCTCCTAAATTATTCAAAATATGCAGGTTCCAATGAAGAGTTAAATAAAATTAAAAAAGAATATAAAAATAGGGTAGGCAAAGAGCTTACAGATGTTGCCACTCTAAGCGCAGAACTGGACAAACAGAGAGAGTCTTATGATAAGGCAAAATTTTTAAAAGATCAGCTTGACGTGCTGGGGAGTGAAAGAGAAAAATATAATTTTTCAATTCAACAAAAATTTGCAAGTCTTACAGGAAAGCAAATTAAAGAAGAAGACTGGCATTTAGTCCTGAATGAAAAAATTGCAGAAAACAGAAATTTAAAGGCTGATAAAGAAAACCTTCAGTCTCAATTGGTTGAGTTAAAAGTCAGTGAAGCAGAATATTTACACCATCAGGAGGATGCGCAGGGAAGATTTAGTTGTGAAGAATTCGAAGAAGTTAAGACAAATCTTGATGAGATTGGCGCAAAGATTTCAGACAAAGAACAGGACATCAGTAATTTGAAATATGGTGTTTGCAATGAGACAAAAGATGACCCAAGTATTGATTGGGAACAGCTTTTTGAAAATCTAAAAAAGAAAAGGCTTCAAAAACAAAATGATTTAAATGTTTTGGAAGCTAAAATAACTGCCGGAATTATCGTTCATGATGTAATTTCAGAGTTGCGGCAGGAAGAAGACTTCAAAATACTTCAGGGTCTGCAATCAGAGGTGGTTTTAAAACCATTAAAAGACATAACCCGTCATTATAATAAGCTTTCATTGGATGGAGAAAGACTGATTGTATCCGATGACTATAGGAATTTTTACCTTCAGGAATTAAGTACAGGTGCAAGAGAACAGATAATGCTGGCGCTGAGGATTGGTTTTAGTTCAAAACTATTAAAAAAAGATACTCTTTTCCTTATACTTGACGATGCATTTCAACACTCTGACTGGGATAGAAGAAAAATCCTTATAAAGCAGCTTTCTGATATTGCAAAGACCGGCTGGCAGATAATTTATCTTACAATGGATGATCATATCAAGGAATTGTTTGATGAGGCAGGCAAAGAATTTAAAAGTGGCCAGTACAAATGCTTTGATCTGGCATTAGGAAATTAAGCGGTGATATCCAAGTAAGCAGCATTATCCAATTAAACAACAATATCCAACCTTATTTCTTTAAATTTGCTGCGTACTATTAAAAATTCTGGCATCAGTTATAGCAACAAAAGAACGTCCATCCTTTAGGGAGCAGACAAAAAGTACCCCTTCTTCATTATCAAGAAGTTCATTCTCATGCTAAAGTAAAAGTAACTAATGCCATAATGCCAGGAGTTGCAAGCATTGACCAGGGACAGTGGTATGACCCAGATATCAATGGCATAGACTTTGGCAGTTGTA
>JAPLCN010000204.1 GCA_026392215.1 Actinomycetota bacterium
TGCGCCGATAAATATTTCTTCCCCGTCAAATATTGCATCAACGTCTACTTCTGTTGCCTGCTCAAGAAATTTATCAATTAAAACAGGAAATCCCGAAGAAACCTTAAATGCATTTTCTACATAGTTTACCAGGTTTTCTTCTTCATAAACTATAGCCATTGCTCTGCCTCCTAATACATATGAAGGTCTTACAAGCAAGGGATAGCCGATTCTTGAAGCTATTTTTTTTGCATCTTCAACGTTTAATGCAGTTCCGTTTTCAGGCTGGGGTATATTTAAGGAATTCAAGATTGCGCCAAACCTTTTTCTGTCTTCAGCCAGGTCAATGCTGTCCGGTGAGGTTCCAAGTATATTTACTCCGGAATTCTGAAGCCTCATTGCAAGCTTTAAAGGTGTCTGGCCGCCAAACTGAACTATTACCCCAAAAGGGTTTTCTGCCTCAATTATATTCATGACATCTTCATAAGTTAATGGTTCAAAGTATAGCCTGTCAGAAGTATCATAATCTGTGCTCACAGTTTCTGGATTGCAGTTAACCATTATTGTTTCGTAATTGCGCTCATGCAAAGCAAAAGAAGCGTGGACACAGCAATAATCAAACTCAATCCCCTGGCCAATTCTGTTTGGCCCGCTTCCAAGTATTATAATTTTCTTTTTGTCTGATTTTGCTATTTCGCTTGTTGACTCATAAGTTGAATAATAATAAGGAGTATATGCTTCAAATTCTGCAGCACAGGTATCAACAGTTTTAAATGTAGCATTTATGCCAAGCTTTTCCCGAAGTTTTCTTACATCATTTTCTGAACTACTGCATAGATATGCCAACTGAACATCTGAATATCCTAATTTTTTTGCTTCAATTAATTTTTCAAATCCAAGATCATCTAATTTTAAATTTTTAAATTCTTTTTCAAATTCGACAAAGTCCTTTATATTATTTAAAAACCATGGATCTATTTTTGTAAAACTAAAAATCTCTTCAACTGTTCTGCCAAGTTCAAAAGCATATTTTATATAAAAAACTCTGTCCTGATTAGGCACTGACAGCATATATTTTAAATTTTCCTCTTTTAATTTTTCCCTGCCGTCAGCACCAAGTCCGAATCTGTCAATTTCCAGGGAACGTATGGATTTTTGAAGCGCTTCCTTAAAAGTCCTGCCAATAGCCATAGCTTCACCGACAGATTTCATCCTGGTTGTAAGACTTATATCAGCCCCCGGAAATTTTTCAAAAGCCCATCTTGGAAATTTTACAACTACATAATCAATAGATGGTTCAAAACAGGCAGGAGTCTTTTTTGTAATATCATTTGGAATTTCATCCAGTGTATAGCCGATAGCTAATTTGGTGGCAATTTTTGCAATTGGAAACCCGGTAGCTTTTGATGCAAGCGCACTGCTTCTTGAAACTCTGGGATTCATCTCAATTACTGCCATCTTTCCGTTTTCAGGGTTTATTGCAAACTGGATATTTGATCCGCCTGTTTCAACCCCTATTTCCCTGATAATTGCCATAGCGGCATTTCTCATTATCTGATATTCCTGATCAGAAAGTGTTTGAGCCGGTGCAACAGTAATGCTGTCACCAGTATGAACTCCCATGGGGTCAAAATTTTCAATTGAGCATACAATAACAACATTATCATTTTTGTCCCTCATTACTTCCAGCTCATATTCTTTCCAGCCTGCAACAGATTTTTCAATTAATACCTTGCTTACAGGTGAAAGATCAATACCTCTTGTAACTATGTCAGTAAATTCTTCCTTGTTAAATGCGACTCCACCGCCAAGCCCGCCTAATGTAAAACTTGGTCTTACTACTAATGGATATCTTAACTTTGAAGCAATCTTAAGGGCATCAGTTAAATTATTTACATAGCCGCTCGGAGGCACATATAATCCTATATTTTTCATTGCTTCCTTAAAAAGTTCTCTGTCTTCAGCCTTATTGATTACATCCACATTTGCACCAATAAGCTCTACCCCGTATTTTTCAAGGACTTTGGAATTAGCAAGGCTTACTGCTATATTCAGACCGGTTTGTCCTCCCAGTGTAGGCAATATTGCATCAGGCCTTTCAATTTTTATTATTTTTTCCACGAACTCCGGCATTAAAGGCTCGATATATGTTTTATCAGCAAATTCAGGATCAGTCATTATCGTTGCAGGATTGCTGTTAATTAAAACAACCTTATATCCTTCATCCTTTAATACCTTGCATGCCTGTGTTCCGGAATAATCAAATTCACAAGCCTGCCCGATAATAATAGGCCCTGAACCAATAATTAATATTTTCTTTAAATCTTTTCTTTTAGGCATAAGTTTTTAATTAAACAAATTGATTATTTGGTATTTTTTTTAAAATTTTCTATCACAAAAGCAAATTTTTTAAATATATATCTTGAATCATGCGGTCCAGGACCGGCTTCCGGGTGATGCTGGACAGAAAAAGCGTTTAAGTTTTCATATTCGATACCTTCTATTGTGCCGTCATTTAAATTTAAGTGAGTAATTTTGTGTCTGATATCCTTTAATTTTTTTAAAGATTTTGCGTCAACATTAAAGCCATGATTTTGTGTTGTGATTTCGACACTGCCAGTCTCAAGATTTTTAACGGGATGATTGCCTCCATGATGTCCGAACTTCAGCTTATATGTTTTTGCTCCCAATGCAAGAGCCAGAAGCTGATGGCCAAGGCAGATCCCGAAAATTGGCTTTTTTCCGGCAAGTTCAGAAATAGTCTTTATTGCATAATCAACAGCAGCCGGATCCCCCGGA
Source organism: Actinomycetota bacterium (assembly GCA_026392215.1). GTDB lineage: Bacteria > Actinomycetota > Humimicrobiia > Humimicrobiales > Humimicrobiaceae > JAMDDL01. The sequence continues at coordinate 2,779 of JAPLCN010000204.1, forward strand.
CCATTTGATAAAAAAATTCCATCAGGGTTTTCATTTAAAATTTCATTTGAGCTTGTATAAGCAGGAACAACTTTTACTTTGAAGCCTTCACCACTCAGGCATCTTAATATATTGAGCTTTATACCATAATCAACAGCAACAATATTGTAACTGAAGTTTTTGATTTCACTGTTGTAATAATATGATTTGCTGCAGGTAACGTTCTTAACCAGATCTCTTCCAATAAGCCCGGGGTAACTATCAAGTTTTTCCTTCAGATAATCAGGACCAAAATTTTCTGTAGATAAAATCCCGTTCATAGCGCCTTTCACCCGTATATGTCTTGTAAGCTCCCTTGTGTCAATATCAGAAATTGCAGCAATTCCATATTTTTTAAGATAATCGCTTAAGCTTGATTTAGCTCTCCAGTTGCTGTAATAATCAAGATATTCTTTCACAATCAGACCGGAAAGCTGTATTTTTTCGGATTCAATATCCTTATTGTTTACCCCGTAGTTACCAATCTGGGGATAAGTCATAGTAACAATCTGCTCATTATAAGAAGGATCAGTGATAATTTCCTGATAGCCTGTCATGGAAGTATTAAAAACAACCTCGCCTGTTATTTCGCCTTTACTCCCGAAGCCTTTGCCATTAAATATAGTCCCATCTTCAAGCATTAAAATTGCTTTCAAATTAATCCCTTCTAAAAAATGAATTTTTAAAAATACAAACTAATTATTAATAAACATAACTTTTCCATTGGCAATGGTGTACTTAATTTCTCCTTTTAAATTCTGGCCTAAAAATGAGCTGTTTTTGCTTCTGGATATTATGTCATCTGATTTATAAATATTTTCACAGGAAGTATCAATAATTGAAATATTTGCAATCCTGCCGGTTTCTATTGCTCCTCCTTCAATGTTTAATATTTTTGCAGGATTATAGCTGATTAAAGAAATTATCTTTTCAATGCTGAATTTTTCTTCGAAAAACAGCTTTGAGAAGCTCGCTTTAAATAATGTTTCAAGCCCTATTGAGCCAAAAGCAGCTTCTTTAAAGCTTACATTTTTTTCAGATAAAAGATGAGGTGCATGATCACTTGCAATTGCATCTATTGTGCCTTGACGAAGTCCTTTAATTATTGCCATCCTGTCGGCTTCGCTTCTTATTGGAGGCTTGATTTTAAAGTTTGTGTCATAGCCGGTCAGGCAGCTGTCATTAAAAAACAAGTGCTCGCATGTTGTGTCGCATGTAATATTTACGCCATCATTTTTTGCCTTCGCAATCATATCCACTGTTTTTGCACTGCTGACATGAGTTATATGTATTCTTGCTCCTGCAGCCTTTGCAAGCATTATGTCTCTTGCCACCATTAAATCTTCACTAAAACAGGAAATGCCTTCAAGCCCGAGCATTGCTGAATAATACCCTTCATTTACAAGCCCGCTTCCGGAAAAACTATAATCTTCTTCATGCAAAATAAAAAGCGCATTAAATTGCGTGGCATATTTCATAGCTTCATACATCAGCCTGGCGTTCTGAACACATCTCCCATCATCAGAAAATGCAACTGCCCCTGAACTTTTTAATAATCCGAACTCGCTTAATTTTTCACCTGACAGGTCTTTTGTAATTGCTGCAACAGGATATATATTAAAATTTAATTCTTTTGATTTGAGCTTAATATAATTGATAAGGTGCTGGGAGTCTAAAACAGGATCAGTGTTTGGCATACAGGCTATGGAAGTTATGCCGCCTCTTAAAGCAGATTTCACTCCACTGTTAATATCTTCCTCGCCGTCATTGCCCGGCTCCCTCAAGTGAACATGCATATCTGTAAATCCAGGGCATACATACAATCCTTCTGCATTTATCTCTTTAAAAGCATCACCAGGGCCAGGTACTAAATTTTTTTTAATTTCTTTTATTTTTCCACCTGATATCAAAATATCAGCTTCAAATTTATCCAGAGTTTGAGGATTTATAATGCATCCGTTTTTAATAACTATATTTTCTTTTTCTGCCAATCTTAAATTTCCAAACTCCATAAAATTCCCTGACCTTTAAATTAATGTTAATCAAACTGCTGCTTAACTTAAAATAATATTGTTTTTACTTTAGCTAAGCGCATAATATAGTACCGCCATCCTGACTGCTACTCCATTTGTAACCTGCGTATTTATCTTTATTTTACCCTTACCTGATTCTTCCATTTCCATTACTTCGCTGGAAATTTCCAGTCCTGTGTTGACCGGACCAGGATGCATTATAATGGAACCTGTTTTCATCATATTAAACCTTGGCAAATCCAAAGATAAGAACTTATTATATTCACTTATTGAAGGATAATATTTCTTATCCTGCCTTTCAAACTGCATCCTTAACATGTAAAGGACATCGACTTCAGATATTACTTCATCAATGCCAGCAGCAATTTTTACATCAAAGAAGCTAAAATTTTCAGGAATCAGCATTGAAGGGGCAATAACTGTCACGTCCATGCCCATTTTTTTGAACAGTTTAATATCCGAACGGGCAACTCTGCTATTTAGAATATCTCCAACGATTCCAATCTTTAAGCCCGTAAGTCCCGGAAAACTCTTATAAATTGTATACAAATCAAGAAGAGCCTGTGTGGGATGCTCATGCTTGCCATCTCCGGCATTTATTACAGGAACTGGCAATGCGTCTGCAAAATAATTAATATATCCGCTGTCACTATGCCTGATGATAATCAAATCAACTTTCATTGCATTTATTGTCTTAAGGGTGTCAATTTCAGACTCACCTTTTTTAAGGCTGCTTGAAGATTCAGAAAAGTTAATGAGATCAGCAGACAATCTTTTAGCTGCAATTTCAAAAGATACTTTTGTTCTTGTGCTTGGTTCAAAAAACAAGTTGATTATTGTTTTGCCCCGAAGTGCAGGAACCTTTTTTACATCTCTTTTTAAAATTTCTGCAAAAGAGTCTGTCTTTTCCAGAAGATCATTAATTTCCTTCACGCTGAATTTATCCAAACTTAATATATCTTTTTTTTCATCCATAAACTTTGTTTTTTGTTTTATCTGTTTACATATACCTTAATACTTCTTTAAAGACGTAATTTAAAACCTTATATCATATCCAGCAGATTGATACTTTGTCTTCATCATCAGTCTCACTAAGTTTTACCTCGACAAATTCGTTTAATGAAGTCGGAAGGTTCTTGCCAACATAATCTGCCCTTATCGGCAGCTCTCTGTGCCCCCTGTCAATTAAAACAACCAGCTGGATGGATTGGGGTCTTCCAAAATCCATAATAGCATCCAGCGCCGCCCTTATGGTTCTGCCGGTAAATAAAACATCATCTACAAGAATAATATCCTTCCCTTTAATTTCAAACGGGATCTCTGTTATGCTGACATCCGATTTAATCTTTTCATTAACGTCATCCCTGTAAAATGAAATGTCCAGTTTTCCAAGTTTGAGTTCAGAATCTGATATGCTTTCTATGCTTTCCTTAATCCTTTTTGCAAGAGGAACTCCTTTTTTTTGAATACCGATAAAAATAAGGTTTTCGCTCCCCTTGTTTCTTTCAACTATCTCATGAGAGATCCTTTTTATTATTCTTTCAATGTCATCCGCATTTAAAACTGTTGCTTTTTCTCGCATAATTTACTTCTGGCTGTTTAAAATCATTTATAATAAAATATTTTTTAAAAGAACTGTAAAAAAATGCCTTCTTATTTTCTATAAGTAAGAAGGCATAATATATGAAAATATTAAATTGTAATTATTTATCATTTAAATTAACCTTTTAGCCTCTCTGGACTAATTTAAAGGTGCTTTTTATTATTTTTTTTCTATAAGTAATATAATAAATTTTATTTATTATATCAATATAAAAATTTTAAATAACATAACAATTATAAAAAAGTCTTTAAATCAAGCCGATTTTATTCTTTAATTAAAATTGTTGCATAATTTAATAAAAGTGCAACCTGTTTATTATATTATATTGACTTTTAGAACTAAAGAGTTATAAAATTTCATTTAACTTAAAATCTAAATATGAATAAAGTCAAAAAAATCATTTTGGTTATAGAAAAGGAGTCATAGGAAGTGAGCGTAAAACTACAAATATTTAAAAAAACATTTTTGATTGTTTCGCTTGTTATGGTTATTGCATCATTTTTTGTAATACCGGGCATTTTATTTGCCGCAGATGCATCAACCACATCTACAAGTGAAATCACACCTCAGGTTAAGTTTGATGTTACTTACCCTGAATTGAAGGCAAAAGGCGGTTCTCCATTTGCATTTGCAGCTGATATAGGTTATATCGGCCCGGAGGAAACGATTTTTAATCTTACCGCAGAAGCTCCTCAAGGCTGGTATGTTTCTATTCAGCCATCTTATGAAACAACTGAAATTTCAGCAGTAAAATTAGTTCAGGGGAAAAAGGAAAGCTTGAAAATTGTGGCAACTCCTTTAACAGCACAGAAGCCGGGAGAGTATATAATAAAGGTTAAAGCTTCATCTGATACTTTACAGGCAGAAACTGAATTTAAAGCTGTTATTACAGCTACCTACGAATTAACATTTTCTCCGACAAATGGCAGATATGATACAAAAACAACCTCCGGTAAAGACAATCATTTTGCAGTACAGTTAAAAAATACAGGTTCTGCTGCTATTGAAAAAATTACGCTTACTTCAAGCGGTCCTGACGGATGGAAAATTAAATATAACCCTGCTGAAATAGACAAACTTGATGCCGGAAAAACAAAAGACATAGACGTAACTGTCTTTCCTCCGGACAAGACAATTGCCGGCGATTATATGGTGACTTTAAATGTTGCAAGTGAAAACAGCAGCCCTAAAATGGATGTTAGAGTTACTGTTCAAACTCCTACCATCTGGGGCTGGGTTGGCATTGGTATAATCGTTATAGTAATTTTAGGTGTAGCAATTATATTTGCTAAATTAGGCAGAAGATAATTTAACAATACCAATATAATAGTGTAATAGGCTTAATATGGATAACTATGTAATTAGTACAAAAAATTTAACAAAAAAGTACGGTGCAAAAACCGTTGTTGATAATTTAAACTTGAGCATTCCAAAGGGAGAAATATATGGGCTGCTTGGACCAAACGGAGCCGGAAAATCAACAGTTATTTTGATGCTGCTGGGCCTTACTGAGCCAACATCCGGAGAGCTTTCTGTTTTAGGTTATAAACCTACTAAAGATCCGCTAAGAATAAAAAGATTTACCGGATATTTGCCTGAAAAGGTTGGTTTTTACGAGGATATGACTTCAGTGCAAAATCTTGAGTATACAGCTTTGCTAAACAGCATACCCGAAAAAGATATCCCCGGAAAAATAGACGCATGTCTAACAATTGTTGGCTTGCTAAAAGATAAAAACAGGATTGTAAAACAATTCTCAAAAGGTATGAAGCAAAGGCTTGGCATAGCGGATGTTTTAATTAAGGATCCAGAGCTTGTCATATTTGATGAACCAACCGAAGGACTTGATATAGAGGTTGCAAATCAAATACTTGAATCAATATTTAATCTTAACAGAGATAAGAAGATAACATTTGTTATCTGTTCCCATCAGTTAAATCTTGTTCAGAAAATCTGCCATAAAGTCGGCATAATGTCCAAGGGGAAATTAATTGGCGAAGGCAATGTATCTGAACTAAGCAAAAACATGTTTGGCGGAAATAAATATCAAATTGAAGTGGAAATTATAGGCGATGTGAACAGGGTTGTTGAAAAAATTAAATCTATTAAAAGCATTAAAACAGTTTCGTCAACTGGAAATGCAATTCATATCGGAACTGATGAAGACTTAAGGCAGGATGTATCAAAAACAGTAACAAACATGGATGGCATTATTTTAACAAAGATGGATATTAAGGACTTCTCTCTAGAAGATGTTTACTTAAACTATTTCAAAGAGGTATAGAATGAAAAGCGTTCTCACAATTTATAGAAAAGAGCTGGCTGATTATTTTAGCAGCAAAAAATTTTTAATTTTGCTTGCCCTTGTTTATCTTACAGGGCTGACTTCAATTTATGTTTCAATACAAAATATCAGAGCAGCTGCTCAATCTTCAACTGATGCATTTGTTTTTTTGAAGCTATTTACAACCGCAGGAGATGTTTTGCCTTCATTCCTGTATTTCTTAAGTTTCTTTATCCCGATTATAGGAATTGTATTTGGTTTTGATGCAATTAATACCGAAAGAAGCTCAAAGAATTTAAGCAGGCTTCTGTCTCAACCTATTTACAGAGACAGTATAATAAATGGCAAATTTCTTGCCGGCATCACTACCATGACAATTATTATTGGAAGCATCATTATGATAATTGCAGGAATAGGGCTTCGAGTAATCGGAGTTCCTCCAAGCTCTGAAGAAATACTGCGGATATTAATTTTTATCTTTATTTGTGTTTGCTACGGAACATTCTGGATGGCGCTTTCAATGTTATTTTCAGTAATAATGGATAAGACAGCAACATCTATTCTTACCGCTATAGCAATCTGGATTTTCTTCTTTTTCTTTGTTCAAATTATTGCAAACGCTGTGGCAAATGCAATTGCTCCGGTAAATGAAAGTGCTACTCTTGCAACACAAATTAAGAATTTCAACATTGATCTGGGCATTAAGAGGATTTCACCTGCATATCTCTTTACGGAAGCGATAACGATACTTCTGGTTCCCAGCGGAAGCCAGCTGTTCTTAAAAGCTGTTACAACAGCTGACATTTCAAAGATGATATTAAATCCGTTATCACTTGGCCAAAGCCTGATTCAGGTGTGGCCGCAAATAGTTGTAATTATAGCTTTGGCAATAATTTGTTTTGCTATATCCTATATTGTATTTATAAAGCAGGAAATCAGATCTACATAGTTCTACCTGAAATATTTTTAAATAAAAAAGCTGGCAATTAAACTGCCAGCTTTTTTATTTAATCAGTTTCTGATAAACAATTCACTAAAGCTTAAAAATTATGAAATTTTGAGCTTATAAAACTAAAAAATTTACAAAAAACTTAAATTAATCACCATGAACTAATTATACTTTTTCTCACTATTTATCTTAATTTCTTGAAGCTACTTTATTATTAACTATTAATATTTAAGCTTAAAAAAATAAAAAGTATAATTAAGTTAGTCGATTAATCCTGCTGGGTTGCAACTTCCTCTATCAGGTTTGTTCCGGCAGAAACCTTGTCAACACTGTGAATTGATGCACCGCACTGTATAATAATCCTCTCCACATCATCAAAGTTTAATGAAAA
>JAPLCN010000155.1 GCA_026392215.1 Actinomycetota bacterium
ATTTCTAGTGAATGTCATTAAACCCCAAAGCATTCTGAAAGTCTTGTTCAGTAATCGGAAACATTTTTAAATTTAAAAATGTTTCCGATTACTGAACAAGACTTTCAGAATGCTTTGGGGTTTAATGACATTCACTAGAAATAAAAATTGCAATTTAAAATTTAAAAACAATTAAAAATTATTTTATATTATTAATATCCATATTTTTATTAAAAATATTATTTTTTACCTTTGTCCTTTTTACGGATATACTCCCCTGAGCTTCATTGCCTGGGCAACTCTTCCCACTGCAATGGCAAGGGCTGCATTTCTCATGTCAAGCTTTCTTTTAGTAGAAAAATCATATACTTCATAAAATGCTTTTTCCATAATGTCTCTAAGCTGAAGGTTTACTTTTCTTTTGCTCCAGAAGTATGCGTCATTTCCCTGAACCCATTCAAAGTAGGATACAGTTACTCCGCCACTGTTACATAGCACGTCAGGAATTATAAATATATTATTGTCCTTAAGTATCGGGTCTGCAGCAGGAGTTGTCGGAGCATTTGCCCCTTCCGCTATAATCCTTGCCTTGACGCTTGCTGCATTTTTTTCTGTTATCTGATTTTCAAGGGCAGCAGGAATTAATATGTCGCATTTTGTTTCAAAGAATTTTAAAGGGTCAAATTTTTCTGCTTCCGGATAACCTGCAAGAGCATTACCCTTAGTAAATTCTGATAATTTGTAAGGATCAATTCCGTTTTTGTTTTGTATTGCTCCACTTACATCAGCTAATGCTATTATTTTAAATCCAAGGTCATGTAATATCTTTGCAGCGTGTGATCCTACATTTCCAAAACCCTGAATTGCTACAGTTAAGTTTGACGCATCAATGCCAAGAACCTTAAGTGCGCAAAGCAGGGTATATACTGCTCCTCGGCTTGTTGCCTCTTCACGCCCCTGGCTTCCTCCAAGTTCTATGGGCTTTCCTGTTACAACCCCTGGAACCATATATCCTTTTGCTATTGAGTAAGTATCCATAATCCATGCCATAATCTGTGCATTTGTTCCAACATCGGGAGCAGGAATATCTTTTTCAGGGCCAATAAATGGAAGAAGCTCATAAGTATAGCGCCTGGTCAGGTTTTCAAGCTCTTTTTTTGATATTTTTGAGGGATCTACTACTATACCACCTTTTGATCCGCCAAATGGAATGTTAACTAGAGAGCATTTCCATGTCATAAGCATTGCAAGGGCTTTAATCTCATCAAGAGTTACATCCTGATGATATCTTATTCCGCCTTTTGCAGGACCCCTGTTGGTATTGTGCTGGACACGGTATCCTTTAAATATGTCAATGTCACCATTGTCCATCTTGACAGGGATAGCTACTTCAAGTATCCTTCGGGGCTCACGAAGGTATTTTATTACTCCGGGTTTTAAATCAAGAACTGACATTGTCTGATCTAGCCTGGCAAGTGTCATTTCCCATACATTTGGTACGTCAGCCATTGTTAATTCTCCTTTGAAATAAGTTTTTAATCAGCTTTGATTAAAATATTAAAATAAAGTTTTGAAATCCGCCAAAAAATTAATAGCAAAGCATATAAATAAAAAATCACAAAAAAATTAATAATAAAAAATAATCCTGGATTTTATATAATTGCACTTTTCCCGGACTCTTTAGTTCTTATCCTTATTGCGTCCTCCACCG
>JAPLCN010000167.1 GCA_026392215.1 Actinomycetota bacterium
CAATATTATTTTATCTATTGAAATTCCTGCCCAGGTAGTCTAATTCTTATAAGTGCAAATTCACTTTTAAGTTTTTTACCTTCAAGGATAAAGGTAATGTGTCCTTTTTCTAGTCCATCTCTTATTATCTGCATACTTTTATCTCTGTCTTGAGTTTCCAGAGCATGATAGAAACCATCATCTTACATGTATACTTTACCCGCACCATAATTGCCTTCCGGGATTATCCCCTGAAAGTTCTTATAATCCAAAGGGTGATCTTCTACCCTGACAGCAAGCCTCTTTTCAAGCGGATTTATTGTAGGGCCTTTTGGAACAGCCCAACTTTTTAAGAGAATTTGAAATTTTCTGTAAGTATCTATATTGACGGCGAAATATTTTGGTATACCATTAAAGCTGGTATAAAAGAGTTTGCAGGTGCTGAGGCAAAGAAATTCTATGGATATTATACAATTCATAATCGATAATGACGGCAATATTTCATAAATATAAAAAAGGCTTATTTGGACAAAAAGTTGAAATTTAAAGTAATTGATTTTTAAAATAATATTTTCGCGAAGATTTAATGATTGATATTAAAAAAATAGAAGAACTTTCAAAACTTATAAGGTATTACATATTGATTGCAACTACAAGAGCAGGTTCAGGACATTTAACATCGTCTTTATCAGCAGTTGAATTGATGGCCACACTTTTTTTTGGTGGGTTTTTTAGATATAGGCCTGGTGAACCAAAATACCATAATAATGATAGACTTATTTTTTCTAAGGGTCATGCATCTCCACTATTATATTCCCTGTGGGCTGCAGCAGACATGATAAGCGAAGAGGAGCTTTTAACTTTAAGGAAATTTAATAGCAGACTTGAGGGTCATCCAACTTTAAAATTTCCATATGCTGAAGCTGCAACAGGTTCTTTAGGCCAGGGATTACCTATTGGAATTGGAATGGCCTTAAATGCAAAGTATATTGATAAATTGCCATACAATACTTTTGTGCTTTTAGGAGACAGCGAGATGACTGAAGGATCTCAATGGGAAGCAATCCAAATTGCCGCACATTATAAACTTAATAATCTTATAGGCATAATAGATGTTAACGGCCTGGGGCAGAGAGGAGAAACACTTTATGGCCATGATATTTCTGCTTATGAACAAAGAATATATTCTTTTGGCTGGGAAGTAATAACAACTGATGGTTATGATATAAAAGAAATTACCAGTTCTTATAAGAGAGCATTATTAGTAAAAGATAGACCAGTAATGATAATAGCAAAAACTACAAAAGGCAAAGGTATTAGCTTTTTAGAAGATAAAAATGGCTGGCATGGTAAAGTCCTGTCAGAAGAACAAAAAAATTTAGCACTTATTGAATTTGGGGAAATTAATAAAAATATCAGAGGAAAAATTAGAAAACCTAAGGCCGTTGATTTAACAATGGAAAAAATTGAGGTTAACGAAATTCCAATAGGCAATGAAAACATATCAACTAGAAAAGTTTATGGAATTTCACTTGTAAATATATTTTCAGAATTTCCCAATATTGTGGTACTTGATGCTGAAGTGAGTAATTCAACTTTTGCGGAAATCTTTAAAGAGAAAATACCCTCAAGATTTTTTGAAATGTATATTGCTGAGCAAAACATGGCAGGTGCTGCAATTGGATTATCCCTTAGGGGCAAGATACCTTTTGTATCATCATTTGCTGCCTTTTTAACCAGAGCATTTGACCAGATAAGAATGAGTCAATATTCAAATACAAACATAAAGTTTGTCGGATCTCATGCAGGTGTATCGATTGGAGAGGATGGCGCATCTCAAATGGGGCTTGAAGACATAGCAATGTTCAGAACGCTACTAAATTGTACAGTTTTGTATCCATCTGATGGTGTATCAACTTTTAAATTAGTAAAAAAAGCAGCAGAACATTATGGCAATGTTTATATAAGGACTACCAGAATGGATACGCCTGGCATTTACTCCGGAAAAGAGGATTTTGTAATTGGTGGCAGTAAGATGTTAAGGTCTAGTAAAAACGATATTGCTACCGTAATTTCTGCTGGTATAACATTGCATGAAGCATTAAAAGCATATGAAGAACTGAAAATAGAGGGAGTACTTATAAGAGTTATAGATTTATATAGTATTAAACCTATAGATAAAGAAACAGTTAATCAAGCAGCCAGGGAAACAAAATCCATTATTACTGTAGAAGACCATTTTGCTGAAGGAGGATTAGGTGAAGCAGTTTTAAGTGCACTTGATACACAATGTTTTTTTAAAATTCTTGCAGTTAGAAAAATGCCAATGAGCGGGAAACCATTTGAACTTTTAGATTATGAGGAAATTTCTAAGGATTCTATTATTATGCAAGTCAAAAATCTTTTAAGTTGAAAAGATATATGCAACAA
>JAPLCN010000157.1 GCA_026392215.1 Actinomycetota bacterium
CTAATTATATTTCTACACTTTTTAAAATTAGTCACATAATCTTTACCTAAAAATAATGATCTTTTTAGGTAAAGATTATACTTATATTTTTATTTCCATAATTCTAAAGCAAGCTTTAAGGATTCATTGCTTTCTTCCTGTGCAAGGGTGTTTATATCCAGATCATCACCTAGAGCTTCGGCTATTTTATGCATTGCCATAGCTCCTTTTGTAGGGCCCTGAGGATGGCCAAATATTGCTCCTCCTGATGCAAGCATAATTTCTTTTCCCAAATCTTTTACGATTTTAATTGCAGAGTTAGGGTGAACTCCTCCGCCAATAACAGGCATTGCCGGTTTTAAATTTTCAAGCTTAAGTGTCAAGGCATCTGCTATCTGGACATATCTTCTTTTCAGTATCGGATAAGTGCTGTAAGGAGAGCTAAACATACATGCGTCAGCTCCTGCCATCCTTACAAGTTTTCCAAGAAGCAAATTTGATGATATCCCGCAGTAAGGAGATTCAACCATGGCACCTGCAGAAGCAAAATGGCCAAATAATGGAAGTGTTATTGATTTATCCTCAGACAAGGCTTTTACCGTACTTAGGCCGACTGCAGCATAATTAATCATTATAGCACCGGCGCCTGCTTCCTGGACTCTATGGGCATTTTCAATTACTTTTTCAGGGCTGTCAGTAATATTGACACAGTATCTTGTTAAAAATCCGATTTCTTCGTAAGCTCTTTTGGCTGCTTGCGAATAGAATCTGACTCTATCAATGACAGAAGAATATTGGGTATCACCTAAAAGCTCATCATCTTTTATAAAGTCAATTTTGCCAAGTGCGACACTATAAAAGAGATCAGCTCCTGTTTTAGCATCAAAACCTATACAAGGCTTTATCATGTTAAGAACCAGAGGACGTCGTTTTTCCATTCCAAGATATTTATATATGCCATCAATGCCAAATTTCGGGCCCTGGAAATAGCTTAAATAATTTTTTGAAAATTTAATGTCTATTAATTTTACTTGAGCTGAAGTAGATACATCATTTCCAAGAAGAGTGGTAAACAACATTGGGAAATTGGGAGGGAAATTTTTATCTGGAAATCCTATCTGAATAATATGGCCGGATAACAAATCTTCATCATTATTTAATTCAACTGAAGGTACATCATAAATTGCTGTAACTTTTCCGCCATACTTTAATTTCATTTCATCAGTTATTCCCGGGACAGGCAGCCAGGTGCCAAGAGTTTGCCCGACGGCAAAAGATTTAGCCTTTTCATATACGTCGATTCCTGGCTGTGACTTGTAATAATAGGTAGCAATAATATAATCACCTTCAAACACTGATTCGGGCAAGCTTACCGGCGAAATATTTTCCATAGCGTTTCCTTTCCTAATATTGATATTTTAAAATATATAACATTTAAGCAAAAATTTAAATTTAGTTATTTAATTTTTTTAAAAAAATTATTAAAATAAAAAAATGAGAAATCTTATAATACTTAATCCCTCATCTTTTAAGGGCAAAGCTCTGAAAGCTAGAAGTGACGTGGAGTCTGCTTTTAAAAACCACGGCCTTGATTATGAAATCCATATCAGCAAAAGCTCGGAAGATATAATTTCAACTGTAAAAACCAATCTGGATATTTTTTCAAACTTCATTTCGCTTGGTGGAGACGGTACTTTACATCATATGGCAAATGCACTGGCAGGCACTGAAAAAAACCTTGGGTGTATTCCCATGGGGTCAGGGAATGACATAGCCAAAAATTTAGACCTGCCCTTTGAACTTGACAGCTGCTGCCTCGCCATCAAAAATTGCAGAGTAAAAAGAATTGATCTTGGCTTGATAAACGGCAGTTATTATTACCTTGGCGTTTCAGGTGCTGGGTTTGACTCGATCGTAACCGATCTTGCAAATAATACAAAATTTCCAATTAAAGGTCCTGTAAAATATACATATGCTGTTTACAGGACTCTATTGACTTATAGGTCAAAAAAATTTTTTATAAAATTTAACGATAAGGAAAGAACAATTGATGCAATGTTTCTAGTAGCCGGTAATATGGCAATGTATGGCGGTGGTATGAAAATAGCTCCCGAAGCAGACCCAACGGATGGCCTTCTGGATATTTGTATAATAAAGAGGATGAGTAAAGTTCATCTTATTAAGACTTTTCCTACAGTATTTCAGGGACAGCACCTTAGCGACCCATTCGTTGAATATTTCAAGGTAAATAGCATTGAAATAGACAGCGAGTATAATTTCAGCGTATTTGCAGATGGTGAGTATATATGCAAATTACCAGCCAGATACGAAGTAGTTCCAAAAGCGCTAAATTTTATAGTAGC
>JAPLCN010000033.1 GCA_026392215.1 Actinomycetota bacterium
CGAAAAGAAAGTCAGAAATGTTGAACCCAGAGAAAAAATTGAAGCAGAAATTTTAAAAAAGATAAAGGATGGACTTGAAGAAGAAAAACCTGCAAGAAATATAAGTTTAACTGAAAATGAAATTAAACAAATAAAATCACTTGGGCTTCTTACTTTAAAACCTATTATATATTGTGCAAATATTTCTGAAGAAGATTTGGGTAAAGGTGATCAGGATTCTGAGTTTGTTTCAAAAATTAAAGATTATGCAATTAAAGACAATTCTGAAGTAATTTTAGTTTGTGCAAAAATTGAAGAAGAAATTTCCCAGTTAGAGCCTGAGGATAAAGAGATCTTTATGAAGGAAATGGGGATTAATTAACTTAGCATTAACAAGCTTGTCAGAACTTCGTATCATCTGCTGAGCTACATAAGCTTTCTAACTTCTGGTCCTGATGAAGTACGCGCCTGGACAATAAAAAAAGGCGACAAAGCACCTGTAGCTGCTGGCAAAATTCATTCTGATATTGAAAGAGGCTTTATAAGAGCTGAGACTATTTCATTTTCCGCTTTTATGGAAGCAGGGGGCTCTTTCGTAAAAGCAAAAGAAAAAGGCCTGCTTCGCTCCGAAGGAAAAGAATATATTGTCAGTGACGGCGATATTATTGACTTCAGGTTTAATGTTTAAATCTTAAAAAGTATAAGTTCGGGGAAAAAATACATTCAGCAGAGCATAAGCTCTATCCGCTTGCAGTCTACAGATTTAATAACCTCGTAAAGAAAGCATTCCTGGAGGGAGAAGTTACTGTATCAAGGATTGCGGAACTATTGGAAATACCTGTTATAGATGCAAACAAAAAAGTACTGGAGTGGTCCAAGAATTGAATGATAATTCCGAACAGATAAACTTTAATACATATAAATTTACTTTTAATAGTAGACTGGAATTTCACCATAAGGAATTAAAAATCAATCATGTTTCAATATTAATGAATATTTTTTAAAAAAATATATTAGGATTTCTCTATAGAATGTTTTTAAGCAGGATATTAAATATCAAATTAAAAATAAAGCCAGTTTAGGAAATTGTTTTATCTATAAGATTTAAAAGAAATTTTTTAGTCTTTTAAACCAAGTCTTTTTTTAGCTTCAATTGGATTAATTCTAAAGAATTCTTTTGGAGGTGAGCGGACAATTAAGCTGTATTCCTCAATATCAAATATTGCAAAATAACTACCGGCAAATACAATAATTTTATGGATGCTTGATAAATCTGCATCACGCAGTTTTCTTATTCCTTTTTCTGCAAGCTTTTTGCCTTCCTCGGTTTGGTAGCATGCATTAAGAGAGTACATTACAAGCGTAAGAATAGTATGAGAAATTACGGCAGATTTTTTCTTCATGGGAATTTTAGTTATGTTCCAACCCTGCTTCAGCTCCCTAAAGAGCCTGTTTTCAATTAAACTTCTGTCATCATAGTAGTCAACTACGGCGCATGGATTTTTAACATCAAGGCTTGTTAAAAATACAGTTTCTCTGCCTTTTGTTACTACTTTGTCTTTATATCCTGTTACAACAACTGCATTTAAGTTAAAGGATTTAAAATCCTTTTTATATATGTTTTTTAATGCTTCCACGCAGTTATACTGGGAATATGAGGAAAGATTTTCTATTCCAATACAGCTATATTCTTTACTGGCGCCTTTAAAACAACCTGATGTTTGTGCAAGAGATCTTGCATCTATAGATACATGCATATTCTTTCTGGCTCTAACGATAAAGTCTATTTTAAGCTTATGCTTTAATTTAAAAAGAAAAACTCCATCAACAAAGCCCGCATCAATTAAAAGAAGTGATATTTTACTTTCCCCGAGATTTTGCCTGGCCATCTCTATTAGGCTTAATGCGTGCTTTGACTCATGCTCTTGTGTCTTTACTACTTTTGCAGCAACAACTACTCTTGATTTTATTTCCCATATTACAATTAACTTAAACCCGTAAGTTGTTTTTTCTACTTCAATAAATTCTCCTGTAAGCTTCTGATATTTCTTAATCTTTACCGTCTTTACTCCCCGTCCCGCACACTTATCTGTTGTTGGTATATCTGTTGCGTCTAAAACAAAAGAAGAACCGGTTACAAATTTATTTTTAACAAGAGTTTTTACAGTAGATGCAAGTATCTCATTTACTTCAAGTGTACTTAACCTTTCAAGCATTCTTGAAAGCGTACTTTTGTTTATTGGGATAGAAGAGCCTTTCCCCCTTTTACAGGAGCCTTCTTTTATCTGCTGCGCTGTAAAGCCTATTAGTTTAAGCAGTGATACTTCCCTGAAAAGAAGATCCGGGATTTTGTTCATGGAAGATATTCCAAGTAAAATTTTAACAGAATAGGTGGTAATTAATCGTACCAGGGGAATTAGTATTCTTTTGTAACCCCGGCCAGGGATATCAATTATTTTAAAGAATCCTATTTCATAGAGAAAGCTAAAAAACTTATCAAGAAAACCCCAGCCTGTTCCGGTTATTGCCTCAAGAGAGCCCTCTCTTACAAGACCGGCTACCTTCCTGTCGTTTCTTTCACAAAATTTCCAATTTAGTTTTTCATCCATCTTCTTTAATACCGGATAGACTTACCGTATTAATCTTTTCGATTTCATCAAGAAGAGAAAGTATTTGCATATTTATTTTACCAATTTGAGCCCGATTCTTTCTCCACTGTCTGTAACTCCCATTTAATATTTTTGCTCTTTTACTAATACCAGCCTTTAAAAATATCATTTTTGTTTTGTTGCTTTCTTTATACGACAAATAGTAAAAAGGGCCGTGAAGCTCACCTCTTTTGCATTTGCATCCTTTCTTTCCGCACATTATATATTTTTCTACAACTGAGCCGGAAAGCATATTTTTTCTTGAAAGAGAATTTATCATTTCCATTTCAAGTTTAAAGCGCTCCAGGTTTAAGTCTTTAATTTTTTTTCTTATTTGGGATAAATCCATTATCTTAATTGTATATATTATTATTACAGATAAGATTTTACGGTAAAAAAGAACTATTGTCAAAATAATTAAAAAAATGTACAGAAGAATTTCAATATTTTAAAGCATAATTTTTAGGATAGATTCTTATAGTGAAATTTCAGAATAGTAGAGTTATTTTTGCTTTCTTTAACTTAAATTATTTTAGTATAAGTGTGTCCAAGAAAGTGGGTTTATTCCAATTCTGTATTAATTAAGTTTTCTCTTGAAGTAGCGATATTTTATTTATTTCATTTTTTCTTTTTTCATCATTCATTTTCTCAATATTCTTTAACTTCCATAGAATTCCCGGCAAATTCTTTATATTTTTAAAAGCTATCAAATCCCACTTTGGTTCTAGATTTAATAATGAAATTAAGAATTCCTTGTGTCTACTTTTTACATTGTTTTTTACAATTTCAAAAATTTCTATCCTCTTTTTAATTAATATATTTAAATCAACCTCTTTTCTCAACATTCCGATAAACGAGGTTTTATAGGCATTCTCAAAGTCATTATATTTTGGATTTAGCAATTCCGAAAAAGGCCTATTTGATTGGGAAAGATAAATAATGAATAATTCTATTACTTGCTCTAATTCATTTGTATTGTTATTTTCTAAAAAAAGCATTATATCAAAGATATCTCTTGGATGTTGTCTATCAACTGCTGCAACAAGTTTACCGGCTATTATTTCTTTAAAATCCAAGCATTTTACCTCTAGCTCCTGACCAAAATATTTCATTACATCTTGGTTTAGGGATGCATTTTTAACCGGAAGAACGGTACCTCTTATTACAATGTTTGGTTCAATTTTTATTTTTGCTTTTCCATTATCAATGTATAGAATTCCAACTGGATTAGACTCTGATTCTTTAATAATCTTTACCTGTTTATAGATTCCATTTATTTTATTTATAAAATCCGCTAGCCTTATTTTTATCTCTTTTATTGTTTCAGTTCTTGATTTAACAGGTAAATAAACTAAATCTATGTCAATAGAGAGGCGTGGCATATTACTGTAAAAATAATTTATTGCTGTGCCGCCTTTTAAGGCAAAACAATTTTCCCAATCAAATAGTCCTAGAATCTCTAGCACTAATTCAGCCTGGCTCTTAAAAAAAATATTAAAGTTGTCAATAGGCATCTTTTAAATCCTTTGGAATGCATAACTTATATTTTTTAATGTAATCTCCATTTTTTACTATTTGTCTCACACCGCTGCCAAGATGAATTTTATCTATGTCTAATTTATAAAACCATTTATGGCTACATTTTTCAGCGATATATAAAAAGATTCTTTTAGCTTTAATCGACTTACAATTGGTCAATAAATTCTGCAACAAATCAATTCTTAAATTTGGTGATAGTTTAGTAAGTTGAAAAAGTTCGTCCATGGAAGCTTCTTTTGGGATTAATGCTGCCATTTCAATTAACGCTCGTTCGATACTTGAAATTTTTATACCATTTTCAAGTTTTGTTAAACCTAAATCATTAATTGAAAAAAATTTATCTCTAATAAATATAAAATACTCTAAAGATCTCATCCACGAATTTTTAAATTTAAGATGTGAACAAAATAAGAAATATTTCTCATTAAACTTCAAATAATGGATAGTTTTTTGAAGAAAAAGAGCGCTTTGGGCGCCAATATGAAAAGTAATATCCAGTTGCTCATTTGCTGCTTTTAATATATC
Organism: Actinomycetota bacterium; assembly: GCA_026392215.1. Classification (GTDB taxonomy): domain Bacteria; phylum Actinomycetota; class Humimicrobiia; order Humimicrobiales; family Humimicrobiaceae; genus JAMDDL01. The sequence goes on from JAPLCN010000033.1 coordinate 4,692, forward strand.
TAATGGTTTTAAAACAACTCCTTTTTTCTTATAAACTCCTCTGGAAACTCCATCCAACCATCCGCTTTTTATATATTTATATATTAGCTGCTTTGAATATCCTTTGTTATTTAAATATTCAAAAAAAACAGGCTCATCATTCATTTTTAATAACAAATTTTTTAACATATTATTTAAAGGTAAACTTAAAGTTTACTATAATGGTAATATCTAAAGTAAATTTATTATATTATCAATTTTATAATATTACAATATGGTAAACCTATGGTTTACTGCCGAACATAGAAATAAAGGACGGTTCTATTTTGAGCACAGTTTTGGCTATTTATTAATATTGCCAATATAATACTGACTTTTCCTGTTTGGTTGTTTCTCAGACATTCTTTATATAGCTTCTTGTGAAAACTTCATTAATTATAAGTTTCTGGTAAGCCTTTTGTCTTTTTAGCAGTTGTGGCGCCGCATACAGCATATACCTGATCATCTGTAATTAAAGTGTCCTGTGTTTTTTCACCATCATGTCCAAAGCTTGAGTAATTATGCAAATATCGTGCTTTAAAGAGAACCGTCCCCTAATACCAATAAATTTAATAAATTTGTGATAAAATATCCTTATTAGTATTTATTTTATGAATAGAGAATATTTAATAATAAATAAATATTACTTAGAGTCTATTATGCCTAAAATGGTTCTTATTTACGATATATTAAAGGTCAAAGGTTCTATATGAAAATATCAAACATTTGGCGGCTTTTGCGGATACTTCTTATCTTTTCCCGCAAATCAAAAGTAAAAGCAAGAGAAATTTCCGAGGATTTAGAAATTTCTGTACGCCAGGCCTATCGTGATATCGAATGCCTCAAGCTTGCCGGAATCCCTCTTTATTCCGATAAAAATGGTTTTACTCTTTTGCCTGATTTTTTCATGCCCAAAATAAGCCTTGATATCCCTGAAATTTTAACACTATTTCTTTTATGCAGCTCCATAAAATCCCAGAAGGGGACTCCATACGGTGATCTTTTATCTGCTGCCTGTGATAAAATCCTTAATGCTCTCCCTGAAAGCATCAAAAAAGTATTCCTGGCATCAGATTATGATGCTATTGTTGATTTTGGGCTTGACACAAAAGTTGATTATAAAAAGATTGATGAAATGTTCAAGCTCATTTATGAAGCAACAATTGCCAAAAAAAGGATCAGTCTTAGATATTACAGCATGGAAACAAAAAAGCTTGGCAAAAGAATTATTGATCCATATGCTTTTAAATTTAACTTTGGTATATGGTATTTAATTGGCTTTTGCCATCTAAGAAATGAGGTAAGGACTTTCAGGATTGACAGGATAAGAAAGATTGAAATTCTTGAAGAAAATTTTAAAGTCCCTGAAAGCTTTGATATGGATGAATATTTTAAAGAAAGCTGGGGAATAATAAGAGGACAAAAAACAAAAGTAAATCTTAGGTTTACAAAAGAGGCTGCTGATTTTATTGCAGAGTGCACCTGGCATCCTTCCCAGAAACTTACAAAAAATAAAGATGGAAGCTTAAATGCCCAATTTGAAGTTGGAGGTTTGAGTGAAATCAAGATCTGGATACTTGGTTTTGGTGAAAATGTGGAAGTTCTTGAACCGGAGAAGCTGAGGCAGGAACTAAAAAATACTGCTGTAAAAATTAATCATATTTATTCCTGATATTAATTCTTCATCCCTGACATACTGTTGTCAAAATCACTATTTATAATTATCTATATAGTACCTTCCTGCAATTCTTTTTACAGATTAAGAAAAAATAATAAAAAATCAAAGATAATAGGAGATGATAGTTATAAATGGATGCTAAAGTTGTAGATTTTATTTCAAATATAAGATTAGTTGAGATGAAGGAGTATAAAAATATTTCTGTTATACCGGTATTTATAAAAGATGCGGCTGGACCCAAATACATATCACTGGACGAAGCAATAAGCTCAGGAGTACTCAAAATAAAAGAGGTAAGCACAGGCGGAAACGTACCTGAGCTTATTGCTGAAAATGACGGGCAGAAGTTAATATTACTTCTTGATGGAGAAGAGGTGATAGGGGCAAAACAAAACCGGGTATTAAATGCCACAATTCTTCTAAACTTTATGTCTAAAACAGTTATTCCGGTCTCCTGCGTAGAAGCACACAGGTGGAGTTATGTTTCAGAGGAATTTGCAGCATAAAAAAATCTGCTGAATTATGTCCGATCAGGGGGAGATCTGGGATAAGATTGATGAAATGTCTGACGAAATGAAGGTAAAATCACAAACAAAAGCCATGAATGATGTTTACACGACTTTTGATGAGGATTTAGAAGAATATATTATAAATCTGCCTGTCATATCAGACCAGAGCGGCATATTTGTATTTATTGATGGAAAAATTGCAGGCTTTGATATTTTTTCACAACCCGACACTTATAGTAAACTCCATTCAAAACTTATAAAAAGTTACTGCATGGATGCTCTTCGAAAGGAATTAATAAGAAAAAATAGAAATGCAGAAAAAAGTCCTAATGCAAAGAAAGGACAAAATGAATTGCCGATAGCTTCTATAGAAAGAGCAAAATATTTCCTGGAAGAGGCAAAGCTATGCAATGAGAGTTGCTTTAAATCAGCAGGCCTGGGAGATGATTACAGATATGAAGGCCAGTTTATTATTGGTTCAGCTTTGCTCTATAGTGATACTGTTATTCATATGGCTTTCTTTAAAAATGATGATCCGGATGCAGCAAAAAATCAATCTGGGAATATGCAGAACTACAGAGACAGAATGAGAAACAGGTCAATTTAATAGAAAAGGGGACGGTTCTCTTTTAAGAACAGTTTTAGTATTTATTAATATTGCCAGTGCCAGTATAATACTGACTTTTCCAGGTCTTCCGATATCTCTGTCTGAGTTTCAAGATTAGCTGTTAATTGATTTAGAACTTTTGAAGACAGCAAAGTAAATGTATTTAGAATAAATTTACTTATGTTTGACAATGAGAGAGATTGTTTGTGATAAACTCATAAATGTAAAATAAGTATAAATAAGTTATTTTAGAGATAACCTATGGCATTTAAAAAAACATCAATTATATTGGGACCTATAGAGACTGCTATCGTGTCTCGGCTATCATATGAAAAGAAATCTATTGTTACAGCCAATGATCTTGATCTATTGTTTGAACTCTCTGCCAACGACAGAAAACAGATAGTTTTCCGTCTTAAAAGGAAAAAGATATTATTACCAATAAAAAGGGGTGTATATTTGTTTTCACCGCTTGAATCAGGACCACAAGGAACTGGGATAGATGAACTTCTTATCCCGCCGCTTTTCTTTCCAAAAAATAACTACTATGTCGGGTATTCAACAATGTTTAATTATTACGGTTTCACTGAGCAACTTTTTCAGACGGTATATGTTTTGAACACCTCCATCAGGTCAGAAAGGCTAATCTGCGGACTATCATTTAAGTTTATAAAAATTAGCAAAAATCGTATGTATGGATTGGCAACTATAAAGGTAAAGGGCACAGATGTAAATATCAGCACAAAAGAGAGAACTCTTATAGATCTTCTTTATTTTAATAAATCCGTTGGTGGCAGCGACAGTGCTGCTAATATATTAAGAGAAATTGTAAAAAATAATAAATGTAATACGGAGAAGCTTATTGAATATGCTGCCCGATTTCCAAATATTAAAACAAGAAAGATCATAGGGGTAATCCTTGAGGGCCTGGGAATATGCGAAAATAATTTAAAACCCCTTGCCAAAAGTGTTCAAAAAACGGCCATCAGTTCATTTAGCGCTTCACGCAAAGGCAAATTAAACAAAAAATGGAGAATTATTGTCAATGATTCATGAAGATAAGGGCGAGTTTATAAAAACTCTGGAGGTGGCATCAAGAATAAATGGTTTTTTACTGCCGTTGCTTGAAAAGGATTACTATTTAACTCTTATTCTTTCCAGGACAAACGAGCTTTGTGAAGATCTTATTTTTAAAGGTGCTACCTGCCTTAGTAAGGCTTATTACAAATATTACCGTTTAAGCGAAGACCTTGATTTTACGATGCTACTTCCTCAAAATAATGTAACCCGCAGTAAGCGTCGCAAATGTATTCAGCCTGTAAAGGATGGAATTGAGAAATTTGCTGAGCAATTTGAGATGAATATAGATAGTGCTGATGATGCTGGGCACAATGAATCCAGACAATATACCTATTATTTTGTTTACAAGTCAGTCCTGCGGCCGGTTAAGGCAAGGATCAAATTTGAAATTGGCTTAAGATTTAATCCGTTTGACTTGGTGGAAAAACGTCAGATTCAACATGTATTCCTGCATCCGTTTACTGGCAAACCACTTTTTGATGGAGGCAGGATTAATTGTCTGTCTTTAAATGAGTTAATATCTGAAAAATTACGCGCGGGTGCTTTACGAAAAAAGATAGCGCCACGCGATTTCTATGACCTTGATTTTATTCTGCGTAATGGTTTCAATTTGACAAATAAAGAAGTTGTAATACTTTTTAAAAAGAAACTTAAAGAGGATAAAGCGGATACTGATCTAGGGAAATACCAAATCAACCTTGGACGATCTGACGAAGAAATAAAAGATATGCGCTCACGTATTGAGTCTGAGTTAGTTGATGTACTGACACCGGGTGAGAGGAAGAATTTTGATTTGACTGATGCTCTTAATCGGATCAATAAAGCAATGGGGAGTGCAACATAATGATATGATTTATAAAAGCTAAAAATACAGCAACAGGCAAACTTTCCTGCGGTTTTAAAATATAAAATTCATTATAAAAATAGCGCAAACCTTTTACATTATTAAATATATTATTATAATATACAAATATAAGATATAAATTATTAACTATAATTTATAAATCTGGAAAAACAATCGAACTCCCTGCTTCTTGGCAGCAGCTTACAAATCGTTTACTCAACAAGACTGTAAAAGGTGGTAAACAAATGATTTTCAAAAACCTGATTAATAGTGTGAATTATGATGATGTGTGGATTGTACTTGTCAAGGAATACAAGCTTAAAAAAAGTGCTTATGGAGTTTATAAAAAAGTACTTGAGCAATTAAAGTCTCTCGAATCCAAGCCCTGTGATCCACCGGTTACTTGTGTAATTGCAAAGGTAGAAGACTTCCTTACGCCGGGCGAAATTGTTTTTGATGTTTTTGGCATAATAAATGATGATGAAAATCATTATGCGCTTGAGATGAATTCCTGGAATGAATGGCTTGACTTTAATGTTTTGGATAAATCTATTGAAGTTTATGGACCAGCAGATGTATTGGCTCATGCTTTATATGAGATGACATTCTTTGGATATTCCTCTAATAATGTATATGAAAAAGTGGAAGAGGAAAAACATATATTAGACGAGCGTATTAAGGAAATAGAAAATGGCACCGCTCAGT
>JAPLCN010000053.1 GCA_026392215.1 Actinomycetota bacterium
CAGAGAACCTATTTTGATAATATGGCCTATATTTACTGGCATGAAAAAGCAAGTGTAGCATTAGATAATATATACAGGGAATTGTATTTATATGATTAATTCACATGATTATAAAAAATCATTATTCCTGGAATTTGAATTATAAAAATGCTGTTGAAATTCAGAAGAAACTGAGAAAAAAAATAATTTTATACGATGATACAAATCCTGTAAAAAGAATTGCTGGGGTAGATGTAAAATTTCTAAAAAATTCGAATTTGATCTTGGGTGCTGTTTTGATATTTTCTTTTCCAGATTTAACGCTTATTGAAGCTAAGATCTGTAAATCTAAGACTGATTTCCCTTATATTCCAGTAAACAAAAATGGATATACAAAAATTAAAAATATCACGAATCCCATAATCCAATGCTGGACCTGCAACCAGCCAGAAGCCACCCAAGTATTAAACTTTTGACAATTGGAAAAGCCTGTCTAAATAAATTAAAATATTTATATGAAAATAAAGAGGAGAATCGAATACTAGAAATGAAGAAGTCCTTTTCACATGGAGTGGGGCAAAGATAGCGCAATGTCTCTTTATGAATGAAATTGCATCAAGTTAATATTTAAATCATACAGATAGGGAGAACAAATAATATAAATGAGGAGTGATTATATGATTTGGCGAGAATATGCAAAACAATTGAAAGAGGTACTTGCTTTGGATGGTAGTCCTGTTGGGGTGGCCTTTAGCGATACTCCTTCAAGCAACGGTAAGGGAGATAAGATTATGGCCTGCACAGCTATTTATAAGGCTGCCCGAAAAAAAGCTACTTTTAATGTAAGTGTTCAAACATGTTCATGTCCGGGAGGTACTACTTCCCTGGGTCTTGCTGCTCCTTCACCTGAGAGGGCTGCGTCGGTAAGAAAGTTTCTAATTGAGGGGGAAAAATTCAGTTCTTGCAATGCTTCGTTTTTCCGTTCCAGGGCTCTCAGCCAAGGTCAGCCGCCACTAGGCGTAAGTAAATATGTGATTATAGGCCCGTTGGAGGAGTTTGAGTTAAACCCAGATTTGGTGCTTTTCCTTTGTAATCCAGCCCAGGCCAGTCGCTTGGTTACACTTTCGACATTTGAAACCGGGATTCCACTGCAGGCACAGTTATCCGGCTCTACATGTTCTGGAGCTATTGCATTTCCTTTATCTACAGGCCGTATTAACGTGACTTTTATTGATAATTCCAGCCGACACCTGGTAAAGGGCTTCAAGGATTCAGATCTTATCTATAGTGTCCCCTACTTTTATGTTCGCAGTATTGTTGAGAGTATTCCTCTTAGTACAGCTGGTACGGCACAACCAGGAATGAATTATAATGAGATAATGAAAAAATAATCAAATGTTTTAGCTAAAGGTGTAGAAACAAAATAATTATTACTCACCAAGATTTTGACAATATTTGCGGTTTACTCAAAGTCTCGGTTTACAGAGTATCCCTACTTTGCTTTTGCCCTAAAAATATTTAAAAAATATGTATAATTTAAAAATATTGGGTATAAAACAAGACAATTAAGAGAAATTATTATAATTATTTC
>JAPLCN010000195.1 GCA_026392215.1 Actinomycetota bacterium
AAGCTTGGCTATAAATATGTAATCGTTGGCGAAAATGATACTAAGTACGGTGTAGTTGAAACAGTTGAAGATGCAAAGAAATGCGCAAAATTGTTCAGAGATAATTATGAAAAGATAGATGGAATCATAGTTAGCCTTCCAAATTTTGGAGATGAAATTGGAGTTGTTCAGACATTAAACCTTGCAAAACTTGATCTTCCTGTCATGGTCCAGGCTTGTGATGATGATTTAAACAGGATGGATATTGAGCATAGAAGAGATTCATTCTGCGGAAAACTATCTGTATGCAACAACCTTTACCAGTACAAGATTAAATTTACCAATACCACTTTTCATACCTGTCCGATAAATAGCAGGGAATTTGAAAATGATATCAAATTTTTTGCTAAAGTATGTAAGGTTGTAAAAGGAATAAAAACTGCAAGAATTGCTCAAATCGGAACAAGACCTGCTGCTTTCCAGACTGTAAGATATTCAGAAAAACTTCTACAGGATTCAGGTGTAACAGTAATCCCGGTTGATTTGTCAGTAATTATAGGAGCTGCAAACAAGATCAGCGATTCTGCAAAAGAAGTTAAAGGCAAATTATCTGAAATAAAGCAATATGGCAACATACCTAAAGATATTAAAGAAGAAAATATTATAAAATCAGCAAAATTAAATCTGGCTATTGAAAAATTTGTTTTGGATAATGATTGTGTTGCAGGTGCAGTGCAATGCTGGGATTCCATTCAGCTCAATTACGGGTGCGCAGCATGTCTTCCAATGAGCATGCTTGGTGAAAAAGGTGTCCCTATGGCTTGTGAAACAGATGTAACAGGGGCTCTTACAATGTACGCAATGTACCTTGCAAGCGGGGTACCTTCGGGATATCTAGACTGGAACAATAATTTTAAAGATGACAGGGATATGTGCATAAACTTCCACTGTTCAAATTTCCCGAAAAGTTTTATGGGCAGGGACCCTGAAATTTCAAATCTTGATATTTTAGGCAATGCCCTGGGATATGATAAATGTTTTGGAGCATGCAAGGGGCAGGTAAAAGCAGGTCCTATGACTTTTGCCAAGATTTCAACTGACGATGTATGGGGAACAATAAAAGTATATTTTGGTGAAGGCGAGTTTACAGATGACAAGATAAATTCATGCGGCGGCATTGCTGTCTGCAGAGTTCCAAACCTTCAGGAGCTTTTGGATTTCATGTGTAAGAATGGCTTTGAACACCATGTAGCAATGAATAGATCCAGTTGTGCCAGGGTTTTAAACGAAGCGTTTGAAAATTATTTAGAGTGGGAAATTTACTGGCATAAGTAAAATTTTGTTATAAATTAAAATTAAATTGGCTATTTCATCTTTTAAGGATAAATCTATAGTTATATTTGGGGGAGTAGCCAAATTAATAAATGGACATAATTTTAAAAAGAAGGAGTAATGATTATGAGCAGCGATGCATACGAAATCGCCAAAAGTAAATATGCCGCAATCGGCATAAATACTGATGAAGCAATTGACAAACTGAAAGATATCCCTATTTCGATTCATTCGTGGCAACTTGATGATGTTATGGGGTTTGAAGTAGAAGATGCCGGGCTTCCAAGCGGCGGTGTAATATCTATAGGCAATTATCCCGGGAGATCCAGAAATATTGAAGAATACCGGTCAGATCTGGAAAAAGTATTATCCATGGTTCCAGGGTCAAAAAAGAAAATCAGCTTGCAGTCTCATGAAGGCGATTACAAGGGCAAATTAGCCGATAGAAACGATATGTCAAAAAGCCATTTTGATTCCTGGATTGACTGGGCAAAAGAAAATAAGGTTGGGCTTGATGTAAGTCCTGTATTTTATTCCCATAAATATGTAAAAAACGGCTATACTCTTGCATCAGGGGAAAACTTTATCAGAGATTATTGGGTAGAATATGGCAAAAAGAACAGGGAAGTAGCAAACTATGTTGGAGAAAAGATGGGCATCTCCTGCATAAGCAATTTATGGATACCGGATGGCTCAAAAGATGTAACACCTTCAAGATGGGAGCACAGGCATATTTTAAAACAATCTCTGGATGAAATTTATAAAATAAAGTATTCAAGGGAAAATTTAATTGACACGGTTGAAAGCAAATTGTTTGGAATCGGGTTTGAATTCTATAACGCAGGCACTATTGAATTCTGTCTTGCTTATGCTATGTCTCAAAAAATAGGCCTTACTCTGGATACGGGCCATTTTCATCCCACGGAAGCAGTCTCTGATAAGATTTCATCTGTCCTGCCGTTTTTAAATGATGTCGTTCTTCATTTGTCAAGAGGGCTTCATTGGGATAGTGATCATGTAACTACCTTAACTGATGAACTTATTGTAATAATGCAGGAAATAAAAAGGGCAGATGCATTTAAGAAGGTACATATAGGCACCGATTTTTTTGATGCTTCGATGAACAGGATAGGAGCACTGTCACTTGGAGCAAGAGCAGTTTGCAAAGCCATACTGATTGCTTTGCTTGAGCCTACGAAAATGATTAAAAAAGCTGAAGATAATGGTGACTATTTTTCAAGGCTTGCTATCATTGAGGATTTAAAACTCATGCCTTTGGGGGATGTATGGGGTCAGTACTGCAAAATAAACAGTGTGCCAAATGACTTTGAGTGGATAAAAGAAGTCTTAAAATATGAAAAGAAAGTCCTTGTAAACAGGAAATTAAAGAATAAAATTAAAAGAATTTAAATAAGCATATTAACTGTTTTGTTAAAACAGTTTTGTTGTTTTTTTATTAAGTCTATTAATTAAACAGGAAAAGTGAAATTAAGATGAAAATATTGTTTGTTTATCCGGATATTAATGTAAGGGGAGGAGCTTTAAGCTATCACTACGGGCTTGGCTCATTATCTTCAGTGTTAAAGAAGAATGGGCACCAGACTGCCTTGCAGTATCTGTATGGCAATTATGATCCAAAACCTCTTATGCAAAAAATAGATGAATTCAAGCCGGACGTAATAGGAATTACCACTGTAAGTTTTCAGTTTAAATATATAAAAAGATTATTAAAAGACATAAGCGGATATGGTATTTTTACCATTTGCGGCGGTCCCCATATTTCTCTTGCTCCATATGAACTTGAAAAAACCGAATATTTAAATGCAATTTGTGTGGGTGAAGGAGAATTTGCGCTTCTTGAGCTTGTAAATGCTCTTGAAAAAAACGAAGACATTACTCAGATAAAAAACATCCGGGTTAAAAAAGATGGGAAAATATATTCCAATCCCAGCAGGCCTTTTATTGAAGATCTGGACAAGCTTCCTTTTGTGGACAGGGAGCTTTTTGATTTCCAGGAAATTGTATATTCAGATTATGACAGAGCAGAGTTTATGTCTTCAAGAGGATGCCCTTACAGCTGTACTTACTGTTCCAACAGCGGACTACGAAAAGTTTCGGAAGGAAAATATGTAAGGTTCAGGAGCGTTGAAAACATAATTGCTGAAATAAAAGATGTCGTTACGAGATATAAAGTAAAATCTGTTTATTTAAATGATGATGTATTTACCATAAACAAGGGATATGTGGAAGCGTTCTGCAAGATGTACAAAGAAGAAATAGGGTATCCTTTTGAAATAAATACCAGAGTTGAAAATCTTACTCTTGAGATCCTTCAGATGCTAAAGGATGCAGGCTGCTACAGGATCGCAATGGGGCTGGAACAAGGCGATGAAAAATTCAGGAAAGAAATCTTAAACAGACCCATGAGCAACAACAGGATTGAGGAAGCATTTGCTCTTGCAAAACAAGTTGGGCTTAAAACAAAGACATTCAATATTGTTGGATTTCCTTTTGAAACAGTTGATATTCATATGGAAACTGTCAGGATGAACAGAAAGATACAACCCTCAAGTCTGGTTATTTATATTTTTGAACCCTATCCCGGGACTCCTTTATATGATATGTGCATTGAAAATAATTTTATAGAAAAGGAAAGAGAAGATGAGGAATTTGTCTCAAGGACTGACACTATTCTCAAACTCCCCATGTTTGCAAGGAAAGATATTTTAAGGTGTTACAGGAGATTTCCATGGCGGGTTTATGGGGGCAAATCTTTTAAAAGAGCTTTTCTTTTTAAACTTTATTATTCAAAATATGGCGAGATCCTGATAAAGCTGATGGCTCCTTTTAAAAAGAAAATCCAGAAGTTTGCAGTGAAATAATCCATAAATAAATCGGCAGCAAGCTAAACAAGCCTGTCTTTTTCTTTTTTAGCCAGAAATGGCCTTATGGCATAAATCATGCCGCCGATAACTCCCATAATCAGGAGCATGGCAAATAAAAGCAAAGAGCACATTGCAGCTTTTGCATTTTGAGCACCCAGTGAAACCATCATAAATACAAGCGAGCCTTCTCTGACTCCTATTCCGCCCAGAGAGATTGGCAGCATGGATAGTATAGAGACTACAGGGACTATAAAAATAAATGCTGTCAGATCAAGATTGATTCCAAGCGCCCTGGATGCAAGCCAGTAATTTACTATGACTGCAAACTGCAAAGTAAGGCTGTAAAAAATCAACTTGACCATGACCCATTTATATTTTTTAAAAGTTAAAAAAGTAGTGTAAACATTTCTTAATTTTTCTAATAATTTAGCTAAAAATTTTATTTTTTTTGCAATTTTATGAAGTCCTAAAATATTAGGATTTAAAATCAAAAAGAAAATGATGATGCTTAATGCCAGAAAGATTAATATTGGAATTATTACTGATTTTCCACCGATTTTAGTAAATCCCAGAAACAAAGCTGCAACAGCAAATACTGCGGAAGCTATGATTCCAGAAAGCCTTTCAACTACCAGAACTGAAACAGAGGAACTCATGGGAAAACCTGTTTTCTTTGCTACGTCATAAGCCCTGTAAACATCGCCGCCAATGCTTGTAGGTAAAAAATTATTAAAAAACTGGCCAATCAGTGTTGACGAAGAAAGCGACAAAATGGAGAGTTTTATATTTTGAGTTTTAAGCAATGTCTGCCACCTGAATGCAGTAATCCAGATGCCGTAAATGTGCGTAGCTGCGGAAAGAAGGATTAAAAGTATGCTTATATCTTTTAAAGTTGATGCTATAGTACTGAAATCTTTGAATTGGGAGATAATAAGATAAGCAATCAAACCGGCACTGATTAATATCCTTAACGTTGTGTTAATTATTTTTTTGTATTTGCGGTAAAAATCTCTTATTTTTATAAAAATTTTCTTCACTTTTATTTATGTTTTTATCTTAAAACAAGGGTAAAACAAGGAGACGGTTCTCTTGTTTCGTTTCTTACGATTAGGATAATTAGTAGGAAGCAAGAGAACCGTCTCCTTGCTTCCCTTTTCTTCACTTTTATGTATGTTTTTCTTTTAAAGATTAAATTTTAATAAATAGTATTTTTAAAAAGAGTTACTTTCACAAATATAATGATTTTTCAGAGCTTTATAATTTCAGACTTTTATATAACCATTTTGTATATACCACTCGGCAGTCAGATGGATACCTGTTTTTAAACCGATCTTTGGCGCATATCCCAAAAGTTTCCTGGCTTTTTCAATGCTGAAAGCCCTGCTTTTTTTAAAGAAGGCTACCCTTCTTTTATAAATGGGGGGCTGTTTTTTTATTTTAAAAAGTTTCCATAATTTTTCTACCAGGACAGCTAAAAGTTCTACCGGCTTATAAGGGACATGGATAGTCGGGGCTTTAACATTAAATTCAGAAGCTATCATTGCTGCAAGCTCATTTAAAGATGTATATATTTCACCGCCGAATATAAATACCTGTCCTATTGCTTCCTCTTTTTCGCTGCACAACAGAAATCCATCAACAAGATCATCAATGTAAACCATATGAAAGTATGCCTTGCCGTTCCCTATGAAAATCCATCTTTTTTTTGCAATCATTTTAAACATCTTTAAAAGCCTCATATCGCCGGGACCATAAATTGCGGCAGGTCTTACAATAGAAACAGGCAACCCCTTTTCACTTGCGTATCTTAAAGCTTCTTTTTCTGCCTCGCACTTTGAATTCTGGTAAACATCACCCGGGCTGTAAGCTTCTTCCTCGTTTGAAGGAGGATTTTTCACAGAGCTTACAAGGCCGATAGTACTGGTGTGAACAAGCCTTTTTACTTTATATTCAAGGCAGGCATCAAAAATATACTTCGAACCATTGTAATTTATATCCCAGTAATACTTGTCATCCATGGAAGCTTCCCTAAATGCGGCAGCAACATGAAATACTTTATCCATATCTTTTACAGCTTTAAAAACTATGTCCCTGTCAGTAATGTCACCAACAATAATTTCGGCTCCAAGCTTTTTTAACTCCCCGGCTTTTTTTTCGTTTCTTACCAGGACTCTTACTTCATTTGCGCTATCTTTTAAAAGCCTTCTGGCAAGATGGCCGCCAGTAAAGCCTGTAGCTCCGGTTACAAGCACTTTCATTTATTTAAATTCTCCTTGCTTCCCTGGAATAATATATCTGCATTGTATCAGCTGCTGTTTTTTCCCAGGAAAATTTTTTTGCATTTTCTATTGAAAACTTTATTAACTCATTTTTTAAATTTTCATCTGTTAAAACCAGGTTTATTTTTTCTGCCATTCCCACCTCATCAAAAGGGTTTAACAGGAAATCGCTGTTTGGGTAGACTTCAGGAATTGATGAGGTATTTGTTGCAATTACAGGCAGCCCGCAGGACATTGCCTCCAAAACAGGAAGCCCGAAACCTTCAAAAATTGAAGGGTAAACAAACAGGGAAGCCTGGTTATACAGCGCAATCAAATCATCATCATTTACTTCACCTGTAAATATTATTTCATCCCTGCAAGAACTTTTTTCAAGCTCTTCAAAAGTTTCCTCGCTCTTCCATCCGGTTTTTCCGGCTATTACAAGATTGTAATTTTTAGACTCTTTAAATGATTTTTTAAATATATTAAATGCCTTGATTAAAGTTTTGAAATTTTTTCTTGGCTCTATAGTTCCAACACTAAATATATAATTTTTTGATATTTTAAATTTTCCTGGCACATCCTTTTTTAATTCTTCAGCCGCCAGCATTTTAAATTTCCTGTCAGCTGCAAGATAAACCACCTCAATTTTTTGCGGGTTTATTTTCATGAAGTTTATAATATCCTGCCTTGTTGACTCTGAATCAGCAATAATCTTTTTTGCTCTTTGTGCATTTTTTAATACAATTGCCTGATATTTTTTTATAAACCAGTCAAAGTTAAATTCAGGAAATCTGTAAAAAGACAAATCATGTATGGTAAGTATAATATTTTTATTTAATACCGGGGGAATAAGATAATCAGGGCAGTGTAGTAAGTCTGCTTTAAAACCTTTAAGTTCAATAGGCGGGAAGCCATGCTTATCCCACTTATCAAGTTTTTCACGCGTTACCCTAAAAAGTTTAAAATTTATTATTGAATTCGGATATTTTTCTTTAAGGCTTGTTATATGATGCAAATTTGCTTCAGTAATGCATCTGCCGGTTAATATAAAAGAATTTTCGCCAGGGTGTTTTTCAGGTTTTTTTTCTTTAAATATATTTTCCGGAAAATCCCGGCTGCTTTTACTTGCTTCATTTAAAGAAAGAAGTCCATTTATTAGATTAATGATATATCTGCCCGAACCGACATTAATTCCGAAGTTTAATACCGTAGAAACATCTATCCCGATTTTCATTTATAGTTTTTAACTTTTGTATTTTGATATTTATAGCTTATCAATAAATTCATGAACGCTGATTGGCTCGTTTTCAAGCTTGCTGTGAAGCTTATGCCTTAAAATTTCAGGCTCATATTTAAACTTGGTAAAATCTATGCTATGAAGATAGTTCAGATATTCCATATACCTGTTGCTTCCGGTGATAACATACAACCTCTGATAAGTTCTTTCAAGGTTGGGGATTTCATATTTTGGCTCATTTTTTACAACATCAAAGAAATTCTGCTCTCCCCAGCAGTATTTTATTGCTTCCGCATCACTTGCAACCTTTGAAAGCGCAGTAATTTCTCTTTGTTTTAAAAGGTATTTTTTAGACTTCTTTAAATCGGAAAGTATTCTTTTTGAAACAATCCTTAAATTTTTATCCCTTAAATTCTGCTTCATGATTCTTGTTTCTATCGGGAGAATTCTATTTATGGTGCTATCATCAGCATTCTTATACATCATCTTAAGCATATTTAGTCTCTTATAATAATATTTTGTTTCAAATGCAGCGGATTCCTCTCTGAAGCTGTAAGAATATTTATGATAAACAACTGCTTTCGGGCATGATCTGAATTTATAGCCTAAAAGATTGGAAAAAAAAAAAAAATCAAAATCCTCATAAAATAAAAAGAACGTCTCATCAACTTTTCCAACCCTGTTATTTTTAAATGCCTCTGTTTTCATAAAAGCAGATGTAAATGAAACTCCAAAAATACTTTCCGGAACGTCATACTGGTGAAGATCAAGCTGCCCAAGCCCTTGATAACCGTCATAAAGGGAGGCATCAAGATAAG
>JAPLCN010000174.1 GCA_026392215.1 Actinomycetota bacterium
AAGGATTTAAGCAATGCAATAGCCTTAAATTCCTCTATAGTTAACGGCGCAAAGTTGTTTGGTCCGGCAATCGCAGGAATACTGGTGGCAATAGTAGGAGAGGGATTGTGCTTTTTAATTAACGGCATAAGTTTCATTGCAGTTATTATTGCGCTTCTTTGCATGAAAATTAACAAAGTTATATATAAGCCAGATAATAAAAAAATTATTCTGGAATTAAAGGAAGGTTTCAAGTATTCTTTCGGATTTGCACCAATCAGAGAAATTTTAATTTTACTTGGAGTAATAAGTTTAATAAGCATACCCTTTACTGTTATAATGCCAGTTTTTGCCAGGGATATCTTAAAAGGCGGTTCGGATACATTAGGTTTTTTAATGGCCGCAACCGGAGTAGGAGCACTCATCGCTGGAATTTATCTGGCAAGCAGGAAAAATGTAATCGGTTTAGGGAATGTAGTAGCAATTTCAACTGCCATATTTGGCATAGCACTAATTATTTTTTCTTTTTCTAAAAATTTATGGTTTTCACTTGCAGCATTACTGTTTGTTGGATTTGGAATGATTGTTCAGATTTCATCAATTAATACGATTTTACAAACAATTACTGATGATAACATGAGGGGCAGAGTAATGAGTTATTTCACAATGGCTTTTATTGGAATAGCGCCATTTGGAAGCTTAATTGATGGTGCAATGACTGATAAAATCGGCGCGCCAAACACAGTTATGATAGGTGGAGTAGTAAGCATAATTTGCTCAATAGTATTTTTCATAAGACTTCCGATGTTAAAAAAATTAGTAAGACCGGTTTATGTAAAAAAAGGGATAATAATTGATATTGCTAAAGGAATTCAAGCTGCAACTGATCCGGATACTCCATCAAAATCTTAAGTTATTTTTTTACATATTAGAAATATTTCTTTATAAAACTGTAAAAATATTCCTTACTTATATTTATTATTTTTTTATAAGTATGATTTTACAGGTACTTTTAATAGTATAAATAAAATAATGTAATTTATTATTTTTAAATAATTTCAATTTTTTAAATCATCTTTTATAATATTAATAATTTATCCAATAATTGAAAGGTGAAGAAATTTGAAAAATTATCTGGATTTGGAGGATTTCAAAAAAATTATTTTTAGAATTAATGAAAATGTTGAGAAAAATATAGAGTATTTATCGAAGCTTGATTCAGTCATAGGCGATGGAGACCATGGCATAACAATTTCATCAGGTTTTAGAAGCACAGTTGAAAAAATCAGCGAAAAAGATTTTACTTCAATTTCTGAATTTCTAAAATTTGTCGGCAATAATTTCATGTTAACAATTGGTGGCACAACAGGCCCTATTTTTGGGTATTTATTCTCTGAAATGGGTAAAACTGCAGAAGGTTTAAATGAAAAAATTTCACCGGATGATTTATGTTTAATGTTTACCAATTCCTTAAACAAAATCATGAAAATTGGAGGAGCTAAACCGGGAGACAAGACAATGATAGATGCACTTTATCCTGCCATAAATTCATTAAAGGAATCAATATCCCAAAAATTAAGCTTAAAGAATTCGCTTTATTTGATGGCTGAAGCTGCAAAAAAAGGTGCAGAATTAACTAAGGAAATGATTGCTATTAAAGGGCGCGCAAGGTATCTTGGTGAAAGATCTCTCGGATATCAGGATGCCGGAGCAACTTCTACCTATATTATCATAAGTGCCTTTTTTGAAATTTTAAATGATCAGCAATAAAAAAGAGAAAATAATTTTTATTCATTTAAACATAATGTCCGGAATTTTATTATAAAATTTTAAGTTAAATTATTTTTTAATATAATTCTTAAATTACTTTTATCAAACACACACAAATGCTCAGGGATAAGCTTTATTTTACAAATAATTTATAAAGTAAACTGGCAATTAAAATTTTAGATATAAATAAAAAAAATCAAATATTTTTAAAAAAAGGGGAAGATAATGGCAAGAAAATTAATAAATAACCCGAACGATTTAGTAAATGAGCTAATTGAAGGTTATATCTTATTTAATAGCAGCAAAGTAAAAAGACTGGGGGATTTAAATGTTATTATCAGAGCTGACTTGCCTGTCAAAGATAAAGTTGGAATTGTAATTGGCGGGGGCAGCGGCCATGAACCTTTATTCCTGGAATATGTAGGCAAAGGGATTGCAGATGCTGCAGTTCATGGGCAGATTTTTGCTGCACCTTCTCCTGATTTAACTTATAATGCTATAAAAGCTGTAGATTCTGGCAGAGGTGTAATACTTTTATATAACAATTATGCCGGAGATGTTTTAAATTTTAACATCGCGCAGGAAATGGCAGCAGACGAAGGAATAAATGTACAAACTGTACTTATAAATGATGAAATTTCTTCTGCGCCCAAAGAAAGAATGGAAGACAGAAGGGGAACAACAGCTGATCATCTTCTCTTTAAAATTGCAGGTGCTGCTTCAGGAGAAGATATGGATATGGATTCCCTGGTCAGACTTTTAAGGAAAGCCGTTTATAATTCAAGGTCACTAGGGGTTTCTCTTTCTGCCTGCTCTCTTCCACAGACCGGATTTGCAACATTTACTCTTGAAGATGGCAAAATGGAATTTGGAATGGGGCTTCATGGAGAAGCTGGTGTAAAAAAAGTCGATCTTATGAGTGCAGATGATACTGCTAAAACTATACTGGATTATATAATTGATGACCTGCCTTTTAAAAAAGACGATGAAGTACTGGTTGTAGTAAATGGTTACGGTTCTACTACCAGAATGGAGATGTTTATTGTCACCAGAAAAATTTATTCCTATCTTAACGGGAAGGGAATAAGCATTTATTCTGCAGAGGTTGGAGAATTCTGTACATCACAGGAGATGGCTGGAGTATCAATAACTCTGATGAAGCTTGACGCGGAGATAAAAAAATATTATGGCTGTCCGGTATAAAGTATAGTTTTCCGTTTTAAAAAAATATCCCTGGTTTAAATTAACTTAAAATATTAAAAACAGAATTGCGTCCGTGCAGCAAAATGATAGAAACATACTGGCGTTTAATTATCTGCAACCATGACGCATTTCTTTATTTTTTATTATATTTTTAATGCTAAATCCTGGCCATACTGGTAAATTTTAGCTAGATCTTCAGAACCAGGATGCCATTGGACTTTTATTCCTTCATTTACAATCTCCATGCCGGCTTTAGATAATTCTTCAGTAATTAATTTTACAGACTCACCGCTCCATCCGTAACTGCCAAAAGCTGCAGCTTTTTTATTTTTAAAGCTTAAACCTTTAATGAATTCCAAAAGTGAAGCTGTTGAAATAAGTATTCCTTTGTTTATGGTTGGAGAACCTATCAAAACTGCTTTTGATTTGAATATTTCAGTTATTATTGTGTTTATGTCACGTCTTGCAGAATTATAAAGTTCAATATTTATTTCCTTATTTTTTGATTTAATGCCGTCAGCAATGGTTTCAGCCATTTGTCTGGTACCATTCCACATTGTATCGTATATAATCGTTACCTGATTTTCCTGATATCTTTTAGCCCATTGCATATATTTGTTAACTATCTGAAGGGGATTTTCTCTCCAGATGATTCCATGGCTTGGGCAGATCATATCCACTGGCAGTTTTAAAGCTAAAATCTCATTAATCTTTTGTTCAACAAAATTTCCGAATGGCGTAAGGATATTTGCATAATATTTAATTGCTTCTTCATAAAGCTCATACTCATTTACCAGATCGTTAAACATCATCTCATTTGCAAAATGCTGACCGAAAGCGTCATTGGAAAACAAAATATTATCCTTGGTAAGATAACAAAACATACTGTCCGGCCAGTGCAGCATTTTTGCTTCAATAAAAACCAGCTCCTTTTTGCCAAGGCTGATTTTATCACCGGTTTTTACGGGAATAAAATTCCAATCTTTATGATAATGGCCTTTTAAAGATTTCACTCCGTTTTGAGTGCAATAGATCGGTTTATCCGGAATTATTTCCATTAAAGCCGGCAGCGAACCGCTATGATCCATTTCAGCATGGTTTGATATTACATAATCAATCTGATTCAAGTCAATTTCGCCTGAAAGTTTTGCAATAAATTCCTTATCAAACGGAGACCAGACTGTATCAATGAGGGCAATTTTTTCATCTCTTACCAGATATGAATTATAGGAAGAACCCCTGAAAGTGGATAATTCCTCTCCATGAAATTTCCTCAATTCCCAATCTATTTTGCCGACCCATGTAACACTGTCATTAATTTTAAAATTCATTAGCCCTCCTAAATATAATTATTCTTTATTCATTAAATATTTTTAAATTTGATACGTGTAATTATTTATAATAAAGCAATTAATAATATCATAAATGCAATTGAAAATAAATTTTAAAAATGCATCTGTTCAGGCATTAGCACAATCAGTTCCGGCTATTCTTTCAGGTTTTATAGCTGCAAGTCTGACTCCATCATCACCTGCTTTTGTTGCAAGCATAGTCATGGTTTTAGCAGAAGTTGCGTTCATTGTTTTTTACAGAATTAAACCTGCAGCTGTAGCAGAAGACGCATTAAAACAAACAGGAGCTGAAAGTAATTACTAATAAATAATTACTCCAACCCCTGTTTTATATTCTTATTTATGCTTCAAAGTTCAAAAGCTATTTATCAGGCTGCATCTTTTTCTACTCTGAAAGCTTTTTCTACAATTTCTTTTGGCATTGGCCTGGTGCATAACGTCACTATAAGAGTAACTATAAATGCAAGAGGGAATGCAATAACTATAGGGTCCATTGCGCTCCATGGCGCACCAAGCAAAGTGGTTTTCCCTGTCAGCAGCTTAACGAGCCCTATCATTTTAGAATTTGCTTCATGAATAAAAAGCATCCAGAATAAGCTGGTTATCAAACCAACTATCATTCCTGTAAAAGCGCCCGGCTTGTTTGCTCTTTTCCAGAAAAGCCCCAGAGTATACATAGGCAGAAATGTTGCAGCACAGATTCCAAAAAACAACGATGTTGCCCTTGCAACTATACTGATAGGAAGGAAGTAACCCAATATGAAACTCAAGACTACTCCAATAAGTATGCCGATTTTAGTTGAGAAAACCCCTTTTATTGATTTTTCTTCCTTATAATCAGCAGCATAACTTGTCTTGCTGAAAACATCTCTTCCAAAAGATGTTCCTATTGCATGCAGCTGACCGCTGCTTGTTGACATAGCTGCAGCAAGAAGTGTGATCATGAACAAATAAACAAACCATGGAGGCATGGCCATGTTTATAAATGCAGGTATTATCTTATCAACATTGCCTTTTTCTACTACCTGAACTGCAATTTTGCCGGTCTCGTTAAAAAAGAAAACGTTTGAAAGACCTCCTATTACAAATGCAACACCTGTCATCATCAGTATAAAGATACCTCCAATAAGCACAGCTCTGTTTAACTCTTTATTGCTTTTAACCATCATAAACCTGACAGCTAGCTGAGGTTGAGCCAATACCCCGATGCCTACTCCAAGAATTACTGCAGATACTAAAGTCCACCAAATGGGTGATCCGAGAACTGGCATGGTTGTCCAGCCAAGGGCACCGCCCTTTACAAGATTTTCAGGCATCTTTGACGCAAGATTGGTCAATGCCTGATGGGCGGTTATAACTCCCCCAAGTTTTGTATAAGTAAGTATTAATAAAGCGGCCATTCCACCAAGCATAATGGTACCTTGTAAAGTGTCCGTATACATTACTCCCTTAATGCCTCCGGCAAATACATATGCGGCAATTATTAATGTAAAAATAATAAGAGCCCCTAAATAACTTATCTTCCCTTTAAATGTTTCTTCAATAAATCTTGCTGCTCCAATTAAAACTGCTCCAGCGTATAAAGGCATGAATAAAAAAATTACGATACCGCCTATTCTTTGAATTGCCCTTGAATTATATCTTTTACCCAGTAGTTCCGGAAAAGTATGTGCATTTAAATTTTGTCCAATAAGCCTTGTCTTTTTTCCAAAGAAAATGAAAGCAATAAATATTCCAAAAAGTATGTTTAAAAATGTAAGCCATAAAAGTCCGAGACCAAGATTTGCTGCCTGGCCTCCAAAACCGACAATAGCGGATGTTGAAATAAATGTAGCTCCGTAAGAAATAGCCATGACATATGGATGAGTACGCCTTCCGCCAACCATGAAGTCCGAAGCATTTCTGGTATTTCTCCAGCCAAGATATCCAAGCAAGATTGTTGCTAAAAGATAAACAGCCAAGATAATAATAAAAATTGGTATATTCACTATTTTGCTCCTTTTAAAAAATAAAAAAATATTACTTATTTTTATTCCACATGATTATTCCATAAATAATGCATAACACTGCGGCCAGTATGCTGAATAAATATGCGAGAAAAACTGAAATTCCTGCAAAACCAAGCATGAAAACCTCCTCTGAATGAGAAAATTATAAATAGGCAAAACCTGATATTTAATTTAATGATTTTTGAATTTGAAAAAGTTTTATCCGTGAAAGTATTTGTGAACAACGGTAAATAATGTTGCGCTTGTGGAAAGAGTATTGACAGCAAAAATAAGGCATCCGGCTAAACTAAGCAATATTATCACCACCCCAAAGAGAGCAATTGTTGCTAAAGTTATTAATATTATATATGTAATTAGTCGAAAATTGTAATAAAATGTTTTATATATTTTTAAAATTCAAACTTATTAATGAAAAAATCATTAAATTTTAACTTAACAGCAGCAATTAAATAAAGACAAAAAAACAGGCATTTTATCTGATATTGCATATAAATTTTTGATATGTTAAATTTAATTTTAACAGGCGGCTTAAAGAACTTGAGCACACTAGGACACCTTTATTCTTACATTGGTCAATAATCAATTTTGTAAGAAATAAAGGTGTCTTTTTAAATCTTGTTTTTGAATTTAGTTTGATTTAAGCTTAAATATCTTAAATTATTTTGATAATTTGCAACTTTAATAAAATTTTAATTTATTGCTTTAAAAAAGTTATGCGTTTTAAAATTGTAAAATATACAATAATTTTATTAATAATTTTAATTGCTTTAATAGTTTTGTCATCTGCAATAGGAGCTGCAAATCTTTCAATCAAGCTGACTTTAAAAACTTTAGGAAGCATAATTCCCGGAATAAAAAATCTGATAAATGCTTCCGATATCAGTCCCCAGGACATTAAAGTTATTTTTGATATAAGGCTGCCAAGAATATTCACGGCAATCATAGTAGGGATTGCCCTTTCAAGTTCCGGAGTGATATTTCAGGGTGTTTTCAGAAATCCAATGGCAGATCCTTACATTATAGGTGTTTCCGCAGGCGCAGCTTTTGGTGCAACCATAGGATTACTTTTCGCCGGCAATATTAAACTTATAAGCTTGTCTACTACAAGCATTTTTGCATTTCTTGGTGCCATCGGCACTACATTTCTGATTTATAATATTTCAAAAATTAAAGGCAAAATATCTGTTCTGACATTACTGCTGTCCGGAGTTGCTTTAAGCTCTCTTTTAACTTCAATAATTTCTTTTATTATGATTTACAGGACCCAGGACCTGGCAAAAGTATATTTCTGGATAATGGGTGGTCTTTCCAACTCTTCATGGACTAATTTTATGACAGTCATGCCGGTTATAGTTATCATTATGGCTGCATCATCTTTTTTTATGAGGGATTTGAATGTAATGTCTCTTGGAGATGAAAGGGCAAACCAGCTGGGTGTCCAGACAGAAAAATTAAAACAGGTTTTGCTGATACTTGCATCTATTATGACAGCAGCAGCTGTTTCCGTCAGCGGCATTATAGGTTTTGTAGGATTAATAACCCCACATATTATGAGGATGATTGTCGGACCTGATCACAAAATTCTTTATCCTACAGCTGCTATTTCAGGAGGAATAGTTTTGCTGCTTTCAGATACGATCGCCAGAATAATTTTGTCCCCGAGAGAGATTCCTGTCGGAATAATAACTTCAATAATCGGTGTGCCTTTTTTTATTTATTTGCTTGTTAAGTCAAAAAGGCAGGTGTTTTAAGGATTATGGGCTATCCTTCGATAAGTGTTAGTAATTTAAGCTTTTCTTATAATGAAAACCTGACTTTAAAAAATTTAAGCTTTGAAATAGAAAAGAACAGTTTTGTGTCAATTCTCGGGCCAAACGGAGCTGGTAAGAGTACTCTTGTAAATTTAATAAGCAAAGTTATGCCAATTGAGGCTGGTGAAATTGTTATTGAAGGAAAGAATATCAGAGATTTAAACCACATTGAAATTGCAAAAAAAGTAGCAGTAGTTCCACAATATACGAGCCTTGGCTTTAATTTCAGTGTTTATGAAATAATTCTTATGGGCAGATATCCTTATTTAAGCAGATTTAAAGGGGAAAAACAAGAAGACTATAGAATTGTAAATGAAGTAATGGAGCTTACGCACACAGACATTTTTAAAGACAGAAAGTATAACGAGCTTTCTGGCGGAGAAAGGCAAAGAGTAATTATTGCGCAGACTTTAGTACAGGACAGCCCTATAATTATTTTGGACGAACCGACAAGCCACCTTGACATTAATTTTCAAATTGAGTTTATGGAGCTTTTTTATTCTTTATATAAGAAAAAAGGCAAAACTATTATTGGAATATTTCATGATATAAACCTTGCAATTCAATACAGCGAAAAGATAATGCTTTTAAAAGAAGGCAACATTTATTGTTATGGAGATGTTAAGGATGTAATAAACAGAACAAATATAATGTCTGTTTTTAAAAGCGATGTTTATATAGGTAAAAATCCATTTACCGGAAAGTTATATGTAAGCCCCAACTTTAATCTGCGATTTTATTCAAAAGAAACTAAAAGCAAAGAAATTAGAATCCATGTTATAGGAGGAGGCGGCGCAGCTTCCCCAATACTTAACATGCTTCACAATTCAGGTTATATTACATCAACAGGGGTAGTCAACAATCTTGATACAGACCTTTATACAGCAGAACAGCTGGGGATAACTTTTGTAAACGAAGCACCTTTTTCGCCAATAAGCAGGGAAGCACAAGCCAGAAATCTTGAGCTCATCAAAGCAAGTGATTTGGTAATTCTTCCCTGTCTTGAATTTGGAAACGGGAATTTTTTAAACCTCGCTGCTGTTAATGAAGCAATAAATATTGGTAAAAAAGTGATAATAATTGAATCTGCCAATATTGACTTGAGAGATCATGTTGATGGTAAAGCTGTTAAGTTGTATTCAGAAATAATAGCAAAAAGCGTGCTGGTTTTAAAAAGTAATGAAGAAATTTTAAACACTTTAAAAAATATTTAAATCAATATAATATTTCAAAATTAATTTTATATGTTTTTGATTTTTACTTTAAAAGATTTTTAGCGATAAAGTAAATAAAATTTCTTTCCGGTTTATTAAACGCGCAGACTCAAATCTCTAAAAAATCATTTTAAAATTTTAAAGATAAATAAACCGGAAAGAAACAAACCACTATATTTTAATTTTAAAAACCTATTTTCTGGTAAGTTTATCTACAACTGCACCGATTAAATCCATTGGAATAGGGAAGAGTATTGTTGAATTCTGTTCGGTAGCGATTTCCCTTAATGTCTGCAGGTATCTTAGCTGAATTGCGGCAGGAGACTTTGACATAATCTCGGCAGCCTCTGTCAATTTGTATGAAGCCTGTAATTCTCCCTCGGCGCTGATAATTTTAGCTCTTCTGTCTCTTTCAGCTTCTGCCTGTGCAGCTAAAGCTCTTTGCATTGATTGAGGAATTTCCACATCTTTGATTTCAACAACAGAAACTTTTATGCCCCAGGGTTCAGTTAGATCGTCAATTACATGCTGAAGCTCCTCATTTATTTTCTCTCTCTTTGCAAGGAGATCATCAAGTTCAGCCTGGCCAAGTATGCTTCTTAATGTAGTTTGAGAAATTTGAAGGGTGGCAAACCTGTAATTTTCAATTTCAAGAACGCTTTTTGCAGGGTCAGCAACTCTGAAATATAAAACTGCGTTTACTTTTACAGGAACATTATCCTTGGTTATCAGGTCCTGCGGCGGCACATCTATGGTCCTTGTTCTTTTATCAACCCTTACCATTTTTTCTATTCCCGGAATTATCATTACAAACCCCGGGCCCCTATTTCCGATATATCTTCCCAGTCTGAAAATAACTCCGATCTCATATTCTCTTAAAATTCTTATCGAAGAAGACAGAAGCATTAAGAGCAGAATTATTGCTGCGATAATTATTACTGCCAATCCGATTACACTCATAAGTTCTCCTTTAAAGTTGTAATTATTTAATATATAAAAATTTATTTTTAATCATATACCCATATTATATTATATATTATAAATGAGGATATAAAAATTAATTTAAATAATTATTAAATATAATTAAAAAGCTTTTAAAAATTTTATGGGAATCCGGTAAAAAGTTAAAAAAATAAGTTGTTTTTTTAAAATATTTTATTTTTTTTAGTTAATGAAACTGTAAAAGCACTGTAAAAGCTGGTAAAGCAATAAAAATATTCTTATAAAAGTATTTTTTGATATAATTTCTGTCTAATACCTGATTATTTAATACGAAGAAAAGGAAATAAATTGGATAAGATAAAAGTTTCAGTTGCAAGATGTGAAAGTTACGATAAAGAAAATGTTGGTCCGGCATTGGGCAAGTGTCTTGGTTTATTAGGTAATTTTAAGGATATAATCAAGCCTGATAAAAAGATTTTAATAAAGCCGAATCTCTTATCTCCAAATGTACCGGAAAAAGCCATAACAACCCATCCTTTATTCGTAGAAGAAGTAATAAGAAAGATCGTAGAAATTACAAATCAACCTGAAAATATTATACTTGCAGACAGCTGTGTTCCAATTCTATCTTATACAGAAAGCGGGCTTAAAAAACTCTACGAAGCAACGGGAATGATAAATCTTCCCGAAAGAACCGGCATAATATTAAATTATGATAACCGTCATGCAAAGATTTCCGTTAAGGACGGTATTGCGGTTAAACAGTTTGACGCAATTTTGCCCGCTGCGCAAGCTGATATAATAATTAATCTCCCAAAATTTAAAACACATAATTTGACTATTTCTACAGGGGCAGTAAAAAACATGTTTGGGGTTATCCCGGGAATGAGCAAGCCAGGCTTTCATGCACTATTTTTTGATATTTCAATGTTCTGCAACATGCTTATTGACATCGTTACTGCCGTAAAACCTCAATTAACCATAATGGATGGAATTCTGGGAATGGAAGGGGAAGGTCCCGGCAATGGAGGCAAACCAAGAAAAACGAATTTAATTTTAGCAAGCACTGATTGCTTTGCATTGGATAACATTGCATCCAATATTATGGGTTTAAGCGAAGAAAAAAATCCAATCTTAATTGAAGCCATGAAAAGACATATAATGGGTGCTTCAATTAATAATATCGAGCTCATAGGGGGAGTTTTATCTGATCTGAGAATAAATGATTTTATTCTTCCCTCTACCAGAAAAGAAATAAGCAAAAACTTTTTTGCTGGATTTTTAATGAATATTGCAAAAAACAACCTTAACCCGTACCCGAAAATAGACAGGAAAAAGTGCAGGGGTGAAAGCTGTAAGACCTGCAAGAAGGTTTGTCCGCCGCTGGCAATTTCAGACGATGCAAATGATAGTAATGCTTTAATATTTGATTATAAAAAATGCATAAGATGTTTTTGCTGTTCAGAAGTTTGCCCTGAAGGTGCTATTGATAATAAATATACTTTTTTAGGAAATCTTATAGTTAACAGATATGGCCTTGGCGGCAAAAATAAAGAATCTAAGTAAAAAGGGATTAACTTACTTCTTCTCAAGAAATCCGGTAATAGTGCTCAGTATTTCTTTTTTATTAATTATTCCTGAAAGATGGAAATAATTAAACCAGTGGATTTCAGGCTTGCCTAGCTCTTCCCATAAATAGCTGGTTGATTTCCTTGAAAAGAAATGGTCTATTTTTGAATTAATCATAAGCACTTTTTCAGGATTGATTTTATAAGCAAATGTTAATGGATCGCAAAGATAGCATTTCTTAGTGCATAAATTGTTTAATTCGCAGTTTTCACTAACTTCGGTTGTAAATTTATCGGGATTTAATGATTTTACTTTTTCAAGAAACTTAGGGAAATTTGAATAATACAGGTGGCATTTTTCACTGGAAATTGTATCACTGCCGGCACAATTACCTTTTAAGACAAACTTTAAAATCCCGTTCCAGTGTATCTCTTCCCAATTACCCCCGCCAAATATAAAGACACCTTTATTTACTTTTTTTTCAACAGCCATGGTAATTATTGATACCAGGCTTCCAAGGCTGATTCCGCAAATATTGATTTCTTTGAGAGAAAGGATATTCCCAATAATATCAATTGATTTTCGTACATCCACAACACATTGATGAAAAAACAATAAAGTATCAAGATCATCATAGTAAATTAGTCTCCTGCCGCTTGCCTCGCCTGTTGGTTTTCTGTTTAAATGAAAAGGCAGATTAATAAACAGGCAGGCAATACCATGATTTAATATGTTGATTATAAATTTATAATAATTTTTTAATTTTTCATTTTTTGTGGAAAATCCATGCAGAAAAATTAAAAGGGGAATATCATTATTAAAAAATTTAAAATCATCAGTTATTAAGTTCTTATCAGCGGCAGATGTTAATTTTACAGGTTGAGTAAAAAAATCTTCCTTAAGAAATAATTCAGTATATACATTATTATTTATTTCTGAAGAGCTTTCATAAGGTGATTTAAATGATAAAACAAATTTCCTTATATTATCCCTGTTCCCATTATCGGTAAAGTCAGCAGGTTTTATTTCAAATTCAGATGAGCTGTTATAATAGTTATAAAGTTCCATTTATTATAAGTTTGTTTTAAATTATAATTTTCTATTATCAGTTATAACACTTTCGATGAAGGACTTTTATATTTATTTTTATTTTTTAAAGATTATAAATTATTTTATTTGAATAATGAAAATTTAAAAGGGGCGATGGTTATTTTTATTGCTAAAAACATTAAGGTTAAAACTATACAAATTATAAAAATACAATTAATATTGATTTTTTATTTATGGAAATTACTGAAAACGGGATTGGTTTATGAGCGATATTAAGAGAAAAAATGTAAAATTTATAGTCTGCGATGTTTTATACGATGAAATAAAGGACAGGATTCCTGAGAGCTGGACGACAGTTAATTTAGAAAAAAGGCTTCATAATAACAGCAAGGATCTCATGAACAAGCTTCAGGATGAAATTAACAGGTCCCAGGAGTTTGATTTAATTGTTTTGGGCTATGCTTTATGCGGCAAGGGTGTTGAGGGGCTTGTTTCTGAAAAAATTGATATGGTCATTCTTAAATGTGATGACTGCATTTCTATTCTTCTCGGTTCTGTTGATGAATACAAAAAGCAATTCAAGATTGAACCCGGAACTTATTACGTAACAAGGGAATATCTGGGTGAAGTTGACAACATTATTCTTGAAGGCTTCAAAGACATAAGGTTCAAATATGATGACTCAACCTGGAAGTGGGTAATCGGAGAGATGCTGAAGAATTATAAAAGGCTTGCATTCATAAATACAGGAAATTATCCCGTAGATGAGTACCGAAAAAAAGCAAAAGCAAGTGCAGATGAATTAAATCTAAG
>JAPLCN010000158.1 GCA_026392215.1 Actinomycetota bacterium
AGGTGCAATTACATATGAAGATACTTTCAGTCACCCGCAAAGAAATTATTTAACCGGAGTGCTGGGAGAAAATGAGATATCAAACCTTGAATGCTTCAAATTCAAGCTGGAGCCCGGTGACACAATTCTGCTTTGTTCTGATGGACTTAATTCAATGATAAAAGACGGCTCAATTGAAAATATGTTAAATAAACTTAAAGATAAAAACGCAGAAGATATTGCAAAGAAATTTATTTTACAGGCAAATAAGAATGGCGGAAAAGACAACATAACGGCAATTATTATAAAAATATAATAGCAGGCTTATTTAAAATGATTGGCAACATAATTGCAGACAGATACAAGATAATAAACAAAATCGGAAGCGGAGGAACTGCTGATGTTTATCTTGCCTGGGACGGAAAGTTAAACCGTTACGTTGCAATAAAAATACTTTCAAAAACGTATGCTTCTGAAAAAAACTTTGTGGCAAGATTTAAAAAAGAAGCGCAGATACTTGCCCGCTTAAATGATCCCAATATTGTAGCCATTTATGACTGGGGGCAATATGACAATTCGTACTTTATCTGCATGGAATATGCTGAAGGGCAAAGCCTTGAAGAAATTATTGACAAGCAAGGCATCATCAGCCCGGAAGTAACTGCAAGATATGCAATTCAGATCTGCAGCGCACTGGAAGTTGCCCATAAAAATAATTTAATCCACAGGGATATAAAGCCCCAAAACATTATTGTAACTCCTGATGGCACTGTTAAGATTACTGATTTCGGGATTGCCAAGTCATTGATTGAGGATAACACAAAAACAATAAACATTCTTGGTACTGCCTATTACATTTCGCCTGAACAGGCGCAAGGAAAGATACTAAGCTATTCAACTGACATTTATTCTTTGGGGGTTGTTTTGTACGAAATGCTGACTGCTGATTTGCCTTTCAGAGGTGAAAACTCTATTGAAATAAGCCTGAAGCATATAAACGAAAAACCCATCAGACCTTCAGCTCTGGTAAGCAATATACCGCCTGAAATTGAAAAGATTTTAATGCATTGTATTGAGAAAAATCCTCAAAAAAGATACGAAAATGTTTCAGTCCTTAAGGCTGATTTGCAGAACTTTTTAAATAAAAAACCGCTCCTGATTGAAAAGCAGCAGGAAAGAGAAAAAAGTCTTTACGGGAAATCAATAATAAATAAGATCACTTTTTTAAAAAGAGAGCCAAAGCATCTTGATGGATATTCTTCTTTTCCAAAAGAAGATTCTGAAGAGGAACCACCGGAAAAAAATAAAAAAAAGTTCAGGTTAAGTTTTACCATTAATTTATCTATTGCTTACTTCCTTGCTGCAGTTTTTCTTACCCTTTTTATTATTTTTACAATAAATTATTCTGACCTAAAAGCAAGCCAGAATATATTAGCAGTTCCACAGGTGGAAAAAATGTTTTTTGAGAATGCCAAAGCTGCACTTGCCTTGTCAGATTTAGAGCTTGAAAAAAAGTCCGAATCTTTCAGCGAAGATGTGCCTCAAAATTATATAATAAGCCAGGAACCAAAAGCAGGAACTCAAATTGCAAAAGGAAGCATGGTTGAAGCAGTAGTCAGTAAAGGAAAAGAGATAAGCCCCATAGTTGCAGTGCCAAATCTGATCGGTTTAAATATTTCAGACGCAACAAAAATTATAAATGAAGCCAGCTTAAAAATTTCTGATACTTTAAATGAACCTTCGGATTTTTTTGAACCGGGTATTGTAACTTTTCAGGACCCGCCTCCGGGAAAAGAAATAAAAATAAATGAAGCCGTAAAGTTAAAAATAAGCTCCGGAAAAAATATTGTCATGGTTCCTAATATTATAGGTTATGACTATCTGTATGTTATTTCCCAACTGGAAGCAATGGGGCTTAATGTAAATATAAAAAGAGTCCCAAGTACAGACTCCCTGCCCGGAAAAGTACTTAGAATTTCACCGGAAGCCGGAACAAAGGTAAAGGAGGGAGACCTTATAAGTATTTATATTGCTACTACTGAGCAGATGATTTTATTGCCTGATGTTACCCAATTAAGTGTAGATAAAGCGGTAAGCATTTTACAGAGCCTGAATATTTTATATGACATTTCAAACATTGAAGCTCAATATGATATCCAGAAAAACCTGGTAATGAGCCAGTACCCTGATCCTGATACCTACATTTCCATTGGAGAAAAAGTATTACTTCTTATAGGCAAATAATTTATTTGCCACTGCAAATTATTTTTCAAAAAAACCTAAAGCTTCAAATTTATCCGCTCTTTGAATTTTTAAATCTTCTCCGCTTAAACCCTCAAATTTTGACAAAGCAATTATCAGATTTTCTTTTAATATTTTTATCATCCTGTCAGGTTCATTTTGTGCACCGCCCTTTGGCTCGTGGATAATCCTGTCAATTATTTTAAAGTTCAACAAATCTTTTGCAGTTAACTTTAACATTGCAGCTGCCTGTTTTGTTGCTGTCTGGTCCTTCCATAGTATAGCAGCGCATCCTTCCGGAGAAATTACAGAATAAGTCGAATTTTCAAGCATCATTATATAATTGCCAATTGCCAAAGCCAGTGCTCCGCCGCTTCCGCCCTCACCGATTAAAACCACAATTGCCGGGACTTTAAGATTGAACATAAACTCAATATTTTTTGCTATTGCACTTGCCTGCCCGTTATCTTCAGCTTCAATTGCCGGATTTGCACCCGGAGTGTCAATAAAAGTTATTACAGGAAAGTTAAACCGGTCGGCAAGTTCCATTATCCTACGGCTTTTCCTGTAACCTGACGGGTTTGGCATTCCAAAATTATACTGAATTCTTTCCTTAATATCCTTGCCCTTATTGTGGCCGATAATTGCAACTGTTTTCCCATTGATTTTCCCTAGGCCTGTTGTTATTGCTTTGTCATCAGATGAAAGCCTGTCACCTGACAGTTCCTGAAAATCCTCAAAAATATTTTCAATATAATCAATTGTTTTTGGCCTGTCTTCGTTTCTGGAAAGCTCAACAATCTTCCAGACCCTTTCAGCAATCCTGGTATCTCTTCTCAAGCCTTTGATTTTATAAATAATGTTTGCTTTTGCATGCTTGAAATTAAGTTTTGATAAAAAACTGATTTTCTTAAACAGGTTTATCTTTGAAAGAGAATTAAACAATCCTTTCATTGACTCACTTTTATTTTTTATTTTGTCGTCCATATTTAAATAAAAAAGATTTTTTTAAATGTTTACTTAAGAAAATAATTTTAAGATCTTTATAATTTTCCTCTTTAATTCTTTCCTGTCAGCAATCATGTCAATCTGGCCGTTTTTAAGGTTTCTTTCTGAAAGCCCGAAATCAGGTGGAAGCTGCTTTTTTATTGTTTGTTTTACAACTCTAGGTCCTGCAAAACAAAAAAGCGCTTCCGGTTCAGCA
Source organism: Actinomycetota bacterium (assembly GCA_026392215.1). Taxonomy (GTDB): domain Bacteria; phylum Actinomycetota; class Humimicrobiia; order Humimicrobiales; family Humimicrobiaceae; genus JAMDDL01. The sequence continues at coordinate 3,425 of JAPLCN010000158.1, forward strand.
ATAATGATATCAGCTATTGTCGCAAAACTTGCACTGACCCCGCCTGTTGTCGGGTTTGTGATTATAGAAATATAAGGAATTTTGTTTTCCTTAACTTTATTTATAGATGATACTGTTTTTGCCATCTGCATTAAAGAGATAATGCCTTCCTGCATCCTAGCCCCTCCTGAAGTGCAAACCAAAATTAATGGTATTTTATTTTCTATGGCAAAATCTGCAAGACACTTTATTTTTTCCCCTACAACACTGCCCATGCTGCCGCCCATAAAGCTGAAATCCATAACACCAAGGGCCACGTTAAATCCGCCAATCTTTGCAGCGCCGGTAACTATTGCTTCAGAAATGCTTGTTTTTTGCTGCGATTCTTTAATTCTGTCTTTATATGGCTTTATATCTATAAAGTTTAAAAAATCTACAGGGCTAATACCTGCTGCAATCTCATTAAAAGTTCCGGCATCAGCAAGAAGCTCTATTCTTGATTTTGCGTCCAGAAGATAATGATGCTTGCAATAAGGGCAGACCTTAAAATCTTTTAAAAACATATCCGTATCAATTATTTTGTTGCATTTTTCACATTTGAAATCAGCCATATATTAAGCAATCTCCAATTTTTAATTATTTAAAACTTAAAAACATAAAAATATTAAAACCTCGTATGCCCAGTTTCTAATTATCAAATCTTTTATATGCAAGTGTCACATTGTGGCCGCCAAACCCCATTGAATTTTTTAATGCAACCCTTATTTTTTTATTTACAGATACATTAGGCGTGTAATTTAAATCGCAATTTTTATCTGCATTAAAATAATTTATTGTAGGCGGAATCCTGCCATTTTTAATAGCTAAAACCGTAGCCACAGACTCAACCCCGCCTGCCGCTCCGAGGCAATGACCGTGCATTGATTTGGTTGAGCTGACATTTAACTTGTAGGCATGGCTTCCAAAACATTTCTTTATTGCATTAGTTTCTACAAGGTCATTTAATGGTGTGGATGTCCCATGTGCATTTATGTAATCTACTTCTTCTTTTTCAACTTCTGCTTCTGAAAGGCAATTTTCCATGCACCTCACGACATTTACGCCGGATTCTTCAAGTGCGGTGATATGGAAGGCTTCCCCTGAAAGTCCGTATCCTATTATTTCAGCATAAATATCAGCCCCTCTTTTAACTGCATGGTTTAATTCTTCCAGTATCAGTATTCCGCTGCCTTCCCCCATTACAAAGCCGTCCCTGTCTCTCTCAAAAGGTCTTGAAGCTTTTTGGGGATCATCATTTCTGGTTGACATTGCATGCATTGAAGAAAATCCTGCCATTCCCAGCGGCGTAATTGCTGCTTCGGCGCCCCCGGCTATCATAACATTGGCTGCTCCCCTTTTTATTATTTCAAAAGCATCCCCGATGGCATTAGTGCCTGCCGCACATGCCGTTGTTGTAGTGCTTACTGGTCCTTTTGCACCGGAGATTATTGAAACCTGCGCAGCAGCCATATTGCATATCATCATCGGAACCAGAAATGGGCTTACCTTGTCAGCTCCTTTTTCAAGCAGCCTTTGATTCTGTACTTCAATAGTTGACAAGCCCCCGACACCACTTCCTATAAATACGCCAATATCATTGCAATTAAGTTCATTTATTTTAAGCTTACTGTCTTCCAGAGCCATTAAGGCTGCAGCAACAGCAAACTGGGCAAACCTGTCCATTCTTTTTGCTTCTTTAATGTTTATATAATTCTGCGGATCAAAATTTTTTATCTGACCTGCAATTTTTGAATTTATCTTCTCTACGTCAAAACCTTCAATTACCGAAATACCTGATTTTCCTGCAAGCAGGTTATCCCAGAACTCCCTTGCATTGAGCCCAATGCTGTTTACTGTCCCAATCCCTGTTATAACAACTCTTGTCTTATTTTTTAAATTACCAACCACTATATTCCCATGCCCCCATCCAGATTAATAACTGCTCCGGTTATATATTCTG
>JAPLCN010000148.1 GCA_026392215.1 Actinomycetota bacterium
AAAAGTTAGGAAAGGATCCCAGTGATTTTGCTACCTTTGATGAGGCTCATTACATCGTGAAGCTTACGGAGGCAATTTTAGAAAGTAATAAAACAAAAAGATGGATTAAACTTGAGAGATTGCAGTAGTCTTGATTATTAAAATATATCAGTATTATTAATTATTTTTAAATAGCTTTTAAAATTAATTTTAATAAGTTTTTCATTTTACAGTTATTTAATGAGTACTTATTGTGCTATTATAAAAAAGTTATAGATTAATAATTGCAGAAATATTAGAGAGATTATAGTTTAATTATTTTGATGACATTATTATGTCACCTGAGAGTACAGCTCTTTAACTAAAAATTTAATCAGATATAAAAAATAATTTGCAAAAAATAATTGATTAAATTTCCATATTTTATGATTAATAAATTTTGTGAGGGGAAAAAATGGAAAATGTTAGAAATATAAAGCCAAAAATTGGTTTTATATCTTTGGCGGAACCTTCACGAGCACTATCTTTTGCAGATGAATTAAATAAATATATTTTTGTTAAACATAATGAGTTTAAAGATTATTTAAATAATAATGAAGTTGAAGTTATAGATGCATCAGAGCTGGCTCAAAGGCCCGATAATCCGGAGAATATCCTTGGATTTTATTCAAGCAGCGACATACAAAAAGCAGTAGATGTATTTAATGCAAATCACATTGAGGCTGTAATTATCGGATGCTGGCATTGGACTGATCCAATGTTTGTTGTTGAGATAGTGCGATCTGTCAACAAGCCGGTTTTACTATATGGTGAAGAAGACCCGGCGTGGGCTGCACCCTGCCTTATCACTGCCGGAGGAGCTTCTCTCTGGGATAATTCGCCCAACCGGTTTGCACAGGCTCATGAAAGAATTTATGGCGATAAGGAAGCTGTCATTAAGTGGGTAAGAAGTGTGACAGTTTTAGAAAAATTAAAAAGAGGGAAGCTGCTTCTTTGGGGTGGCTCTTATGCTTTAAGAATGGAATTTTTACAGGATGATTATCCTTATCTCAAGTCATTTCTGCTTGGGGATATACTGATTGAGGACCAGTATGTTTTGATCAAATACGCAGAGAAAGTTTCAGACGAGAGAGTAAAAAATTTTGTAAACTGGCTCCTTCAGGGTGGGGCGAAGTTTAATTTTGACAATTTAAAATTTACCCCTGAAGTTTTAAATAAACAGATTGCTTTGTATCTTGGAGCAAAAGATAGAATAAAAGAACTTGGAAATGATATTATTGGAGTATCAGTAAAATGTTTTAACGATATGTCTGATGTTTATGGCGTAGTACCATGCTTCCTCCCTGCATTTCTTCCATATATGTATGACAGCGAAGGTGAAAGAAATCAGATGCCTACGGTGTGTGAAGGTGATACCAAGGCTTTGATTTCATCATTACTTCTTTCATATTTTTCCGGAGGAGTACCTGCTTTATTTGGAGATGTTACAGGCATCAGCAATGATTATTATCTGATCTCAAATTGCGGGGGCTCATCAATATATTATTCATGCAAGTCATGCAAAGTCAACGATGTCTTAAAAAGTCTTACATTAGAAGCAAATTCAGAAGGAGCAAGCGGAGCAGCCGTAGGCTACGATGGTTTTGAGGCTGATATGACTGTCATCAGGCTGGTGCGTTCAAAGGGTAAATACTTTATGCATTACGGTCTTGGCACCTCAATTGAAATGACAAAAAACATGAAAGATGCAATCTATTTTGGCAGGACAAACCCGCATACAGCAATTAAAATGAATGTTAGTAAGGACCTATTTATAAATGCTCTTGGAGCCAATCATTTAATTGCCATACCCGGCAATTATTTAAAAGAAACCCAGTATTTCTGCAGACAGGTTGGAATTGAGCTATACAGAATTGATTCAAATGAAGGAATTAATGGTTGGCTTGACAGGGTGCATTATCTGTAGTTTAAATATTTCAGATAGTTTAATAAAAATAATAATTTATTTAAGTTTTTTACTTAAGTTTTAAATTTATTATTCTTAAATTATTATTTTTCCAAGTTGATATATTTGTTTGATAATTATTAAACTTAAAATAAAATCTTAAATATAAATAAAATAGAAAGTATACAGTTAAAAAGGTAAAATAAGTTATTTAAATTACTGATAAATTAGTATCTGGATTTTATTGTTTATACGATTATTATTTTTAAAAAATAAGAAGAAGGAATTAAAATGCCATTAGCAGATATAAGGCCTTATCTTGAAGATTCAAGAAGGAAAAAATATGCGCTTGGCTGCTTTAATGTTTTTGACACCGAAACACTTGAAGGTGTTATTGAAGCAGCAGTAAATAAAAAGACTCCGGTTGTTTGTGCAATTTATGAGCCGCAATTTAAATACAGCGATCTGGAGTCCTTTACAGATTTAATAAAAAATATAGCTTCAAAAACAGATGTTCCTGTCATACTGCATCTTGACCATGCAACAGAGCTTGCCTCTATAATAAGAGCTATCAAATGCGGATTTACTGCTGTTATGTTTGACGGTCCAGTCGGCGCAAGTTTTGAAGAAAAGGTGGAAAAAACAAAAAAAGCGGTAGAGATTGCTCATCTTGCAGGAGCTACAGTTGAAGCAGAGCTTGGCTACATTACCCGTGTCGGCGTAGATGAAAAAGCAAGCCAGGAAAACATAGCTGATCCTAAACTTGCAAAAGAATTTGTTGAAAGAACCGGAATTGATATCCTTGCCCCTGCAATTGGTTCAGTGCATGGTATGGGCGAGCAGAAGGCAACTATAAATTTGGAAATGTTAAGGCAGATTTCCATGAGTACAAATTGCTACTTATCTCTTCATGGAGGCAGCGGAGTTGATGACTCTATTGTTCAGCAAGCTATAGATCTTGGAATAAACAAGGCTTCAGTTTATACAAGATTATCAAACAGAGCAATAGAAAGAGTAAAAGACTGCCTTTCAACCGGTAAAGGAGATATATCTGTAATATTAAATGAAGTCAGAAACGGATTCAGAGAAGTTGTGGAAGACAGGCTGGAAGTTTTAAGAAGTGTTAATATCTGCAATCCGGCAAACGAAACATGCCATTACTGTACATCTGAAAAGTATTGTGTTTCAAAAGCGTCAAGTCCTCTTGTTTCAGATAGTCAGCCATATATTAAATCTTCCGCAATCGGCAGTATGTCCAACAGAACATATGAAGATGTTCTGAACAATGTAAGCAGCCTGATTGCTGATTATGTTAAAAATAAATAAAATCAATTCATAGGTTTTATTTATAAATAATTTTATGCTCTGATATTTTTATTTTAAACTGCTTTTAGCTTTTTAAATATTAACTGGGATTGCCTTATTTCCATGTATTTAATTTAATGGCTTAAATTTTTAATATTTATGTAACTTTATTTCGTAAAGGGGAAAGACTTGAGCTTGCTTGGCATTGATTTGGGTACATCCGGAGTTAAGTGTGTAGCTTATAACACCGATGGTTCTCCAATAAAGAAAGTTTATAGGGAATATGCTTTGTTTACGCCTGATATTGGCACTGTCGAATTAGACCCCGGACTTGTATGGGAAAATTTAAAGAAAAATTTTATTGAATTAAACTCATTTGAAGAATTAAAAAAAGACCCTGTTACTGCTCTTAGCATTTCTGTATCAGGAGATGAAGCTCTGCCAATAGATAAAAATGGCAAAGTCCTTTATAACACCATTATGTCCATGGATAAGAGAGGCTCAAAGGAAAACGAATATATAAATCAGGCAGCAGGTGCAGAAAATATATATAAAATTACAGGAATGCCTCCGGATAATATATATGCTTTAAACAGGCTGCTGTGGTTTAAAAACGAAATGCCCAAAATTTATGAAAATACTTATAAATTTTTATGCTGGGAAGATTTCATTTTTTATAAGCTGGGTGTGGGGCCTGCAACAGATTTTTCTGTTGCAGGCAGGACACTTGCTTTTGATATTGTAAGAAATTCATGGTCAGAAGATATAATCAGAAAAGCAGGAATAGATATCTCAAAGTTTCCCGATGCTTATCCTTCAGGAACATTTGTTGGCGACCTGTCAAGCCAACTGTTAAATGAGCTTGGCTTTACAAATAAAGTTAAAATAGTCACCGGCGGTTTTGACCAGGCATGTGCTGCGCTGGGAGCAGGTGTAACCGAAAGTGGAATGGTATCACTTGGCACCGGGACCATGGAAGTAATGCAGGTTTGCTTTGAAAAGCCAAAGTTTAATAAAAAAATGATGGATGAAGGATATTCTTTTAACACTTATGTTCTGAAGAATTTATATATATGTCTTTCCCTTAACTTTAACGGAGGAGTCATATTTAAATGGTATAGGGATAATCTTGGTTTTGAGGAAAAAACCAAAGCCAGGCAGCAAAATATTGAAGTTTACGACATTATAATGGATAGTGCTAAAAATTCTAACTTTCCTGTTCTTTTTCTGCCTTATTTTGAAGGAGCTCAAACCCCATGGAAGAATCCTCTTGCCTCCGGAACCATCTTCGGCTTAACATTGCGCACTAAAAAGGAGGATATTATAAGAGGGATAATGGAAGGAATAACTTTTGATTTAAGGCTGAACCTGGAAAAAATTCAGGAATCAGGGATAAATATTGAAGCAATCAGAGTTACTGGCGGCGGTGCGCGTTCTGAAACATGGCTTCAGTTCAAAGCTGATATTACCGGGAAAATCATTCATAAGCTTGATATAGATGAAGCAGGCTGCATGTCTGCAGCTGTCCTTGCAGGATATGGTTCCGGAGTTTTTGATTCAGCTGCAGAAACCATAAACAGCTGGGTAAAAGTAAAAAAAGAATATAAGCCGGATATGGAAAAATACAAAAAATATGAAACCAGGTATCTTCAGTTTGTTGATGCATACAAGAAAATTAAAGACATCAGAATTAACAATTAAATTATAAAAATACCTGCTATCAAATTAATTGTAAATTTGATATTAATAAAATTACAAAGTAAGAGTATTTTTAATTCTAAAATAAGATTTAAATAAAAGAGGAAAATTTTAACAGAATTTACAGATCTTAATTAATTTCTGGTGAACAATTCACTAAAGTTTAAAAAATTATGAAATTTTGAGCTTATAAAACTGAAAAATTTACAATAAAACTTAAATTAATCACCAAGAAACAATTATCAAATTAAATTAGAAAATATTTATAAAAAGAAGGAGAAAGAAAATGGTTCCAAAACTAATCTTGATGTTTACGCTAAATGACATGACAGTACCTGATGCACTTGATTATTTTGAACAGGTAAAAGATCTGCCGGTTGATTTTTTCGGCTTTAAGGAGCTGGGACTTTCACCGGAAAAAATGCAGGAGCTAAACAACAGGATTCACAAGGCAGGTTTTAAGTCATTTCTTGAAGTAGTTGAATATGATGAAGACAAAATATTAGGCCCTGCACAGCAGGCAGTTGACATGGGCTTTGATTATCTTATGGGAACCGTTTATTATCCGTCCATATGGGATATAGTAGGCAGGGGCTCAAAGAAGAAAATAAACTATTTTCCCTTTTTGGGAAAAATCTATGACAGACCTTCAATTCTTGACGGATCGATTGAAGAAATAGTTGCTGAAGGCAAAAAACTTGTTGAAGAAGGCGCAGACGGATTTGATCTCCTGCTTTACAGGTATAAATATGCAGACAGGATTGATGCATTAATAAAAGAATGCGTTAAGGATATCAACGCTCCTATCGTTTCTGCTGGATCCATTAACAGTTATGAAAGGCTTCAGGCTACAATAGACCAGGGTGTATGGGGCTTTACAATCGGAGGCGCTTTTTTTGAAAAGAAATTTGCACCAAACGGAACATACAGAGATAATGTAAAGGCAGTTGTTGACTACCTTAAAGAGGCAGATAAGAAATAAAAAATTCTTTTTCTGCTTCTGTTTAATAAAAAGATAGCAAGCTTAAAAAGATAGATGTTGTTGGTAATATCTTATAAAAATATTTAATATTAAAAAGCAAGTTTGATTTATTATGTCAAAAATATGGCTTGAATTATTTTTAGGAAAAATCGGGAGTTATCTGATTAACTTTTTTTCAAAATATTCCATATGGATAATACCTTTTATTTTTGCTTATGGAATATTTATGGGCCTTGCTTCATATAATTTAAGAAGAATTGAAAAAAAAGTAAATTATGAAATCATCAATCAGACAAAATATCTGTTAAGAAAAAATCCTAAAGCTAATTTTATAAGCGTAGTTGAGAATATAGTTCTCAATTGGAAAGAGATAGTTAAGCTTTATTCATTTTTTCCTTATATTGCAAATGAATTTGACTTGTGGGTTACCAAAGTAAGTCCTGTGAAAGTCAGAGAACTGGTAATGAGAGACGAAAACAGGATAAGGCTGGTTCTTGAACGGCAAAACATATTTTTTATAGGTGACAGGGGAGGCATCAGAAAGAATTTATATCTGGACTATACAAACAAAATCTTCAGGAAAAAATAATTTATTAAGAAAATAATTTAAGCATCGGTTTTATTATTTGAGTTAAAATCCAATAAATTAAATTTGAACCCATCCCAAGGCTTGAAGCCTTGCTGTAACCTTCGACTATCTGTACAGTTTCTTTTTTAGTTAAAAAGTCAGTTATTAATCCGGTCATGTCTGTTGTAATCAGCAATACTAAAGGAATAATTATCAAAGCCGAAATAAAGCTTCTGAAAATATCCCCTTTTGATGGTCCTACTGCCCAGACCAGAATAAGAGGAATTATTACAAGATCAGCACCCGGAAGGATTTTGTTGCCCGGCAGGATTGTTGCAATATAAACAGTTAACGGAATCATAATTGTCGAAAGGCCTATAACTGAAGCATTTCCGGCTACAAACAGGGAGTTAAGTCCTATATAGATTTCCCTTTTTGTAATTTTGCTGTTAATAAATGTCCTGATGTCATTAATAATAGGTATCAGGCCCTTGTAAAGCAAGGTAACTGAACGCGGCATCAATATTGTGATAATAGAAAGGTTCATGCCTGAAAAAGCAGCAAATCCAAGGCTTGGCCAGAAATTAAAAGCAAAATTTCTGTATCTGGCTATTGCTCCAATTACAAAACCTAAAATAAAACCAATAATCAAAGGTTCGCCGGCAACACCCAATTTATACTGAATTTCTTCATAAAAAACATGAAGCCTTTTTATAAAAGGAATCCTGTTTAAGGTAAAATTTATCAGATCTGATATTGGAGCCCAAACTACAGTTTGAGCCTGCGGATTTGAAACGCCTTTTAAGCCATAGTAGCTTTCAATGTAAGGGGCATAAATATCTGCCATAACAAAAGTAATAGTTGCAATAACACATGAAAAAAGTATTCCCATCCACATTATTCCGGTTACCTCATATACGAAAATGCCTGAAAATAAAAAGATCCATAAATTCCATAAATCTATGTTTATAGTTCTGGTCAGCCTTAAAAAAATCATTAGTATATTAAGTCCTATAAGTATTACTGCCAGCTGCACGACCATCGGATTATATAAATTAATCTTTTGAGACATCATCCAACCTACATCAATAACCTGAAATTTTTTATTTGTTATCGAAAGGATGGTTTCAATAACCGGGTTAAAGAAATTAATATAAAAACTTAAAAGCAAAGAAAAAGAAAGGAGGCCTAAGAAAACATAAACAGAATTTCTAAGTAAAATCAGTTTGTTTCTTGAAGCAATAAGGCCCATAAGTAAAAGAACAATCGGTATTAGCCCCACGGGTCCTATGTTAACAAGGACTTTCATAATTTTATATAAAACTTCCATGATTTCAGAGCTTTTCTATATCTGTATGTTATTTATTATTAAAAACATGCGAAAACGTTTTTTACAATATATCAAAGATTACAATATTATTTAATAAAAGTGGCAAAATATTATTATTGCTATAAAATTGCTTAATTGTGTTTTAGAAATATTTGGCGGCAAAAATACAGTAATAATCCATCCTTTTAAAAAATTTCCCATGATGCTTATGTTATATGAAAAAGATGGTGAATTTGACACCTGCTTGATAATTAATATATTTATTTTATTATATAATAGTTTCTAATATTAATTTAAGCACGAAAATTTGAAATTAATTGCGTAAGTGCAAAATAATGCATTTATTTTGACTTTTAATTTTTGTGATAATAAAATATACTTAATTATTTAAGGGTTGATAAAAAAGCAAATATAAACTGATAATAATAGCTGGTGCTGAAATTTAAGTTTTACTATTTTTTTAAATATTATTTTAATTTGTTCTTTAAACAGATTTTATTCTTGAGAGGAGAAAATAATGTATGAAGTTATAATGCCCAAGATGGGTGAGACAATGGAGACAGGCATCATTGAAAAGTGGAGAAAAAAAGAGGGCGACAAAGTTGAAAAAGGAGAAATACTTTATGATCTGGCTACTGATAAGGTATCTCTTGAAGTCGAATCATTTTTTACCGGCATTTTAAGAAAAATTGTAAAAACCGAAGGCGAAGAAGTCCCTATAATGGAAATAATTGCATATATTGGAGAAAAAGATGAGCCACTACCGGGAGTCGGCGACACGTCCAAAGCAGAACTTGCTACAGAAACAGTTAAGGCCCAGCAGGCTAAAGTTGAGGAAAAAACTCCAGCTGCAGATACAAATAATACTACTATAAATATGCCGGCATCAGAAGCTGAAGCAGAAAGAGTATCTATTTCTCCGCTTGCAAAAAATTTGGCGCAGTCAAACAGCATTGATATTTCCAAAGTAAAGGGGACAGGTCCCGGAGGCAGAATAGTCAAGGAAGATATTGAAGAGATGATTTCTTTAAAAAGCAGGGGAACAAGGATATTCATATCACCTTTTGCCAAAAAAACAGCTTTAGAATCAGGGATAGATTATAAATCTGCAGGCATTCAGGGAACAGGTCCCGGCGGAAGAATAATTCAATCCGATATCGCAGCTTATTCAAAGATTGGTGCATCTGCAGTGAAAGAAGAATTAGTTTCAGCTCCTTCAGGAGAGATTAAAGTTTTATCTGCATCACCGCTAAAAGGAGTCAGAAAAATAATTGCTGAAAGAATGGTTGAATCCAAACATAATATTCCGCATATACTTCTTTATTCTGTATGCGATGTTACAAATTTGATAAGCTTGAGGGAAAAAATAAAAACAAAAATTGAGAAAAATTACGGCTTAAAAATTACTTATACAGATTTTATAACAAGAATAGCTGCAATTGCTCTAAGCGAATTTAAGGGTGTAAATTCTTCACTTCGAGATGAAACCCATATTATATATGACGATATAAATATTGGTATTGGAGTTTCTGTTTCAGCAAGCAACAGCCTAATAGTGCCAACAATATTTAATGCAGATAAAAAGGGTATTTTTGAAATAGCCAAAAACAGGTCTGAACTTGTTGAAAAAGGCAGAAACGGAAAATTAGCTCTTGCAGAAATATCAAACGCAACATTTACAATTTCAAATTTAGGGATGTATGGTGTGAGGTCTTTTACAGCAATTATTAATCCTCCTCAAGGCGCGATTATGATGGTTTCTGAAATGTATGAGACTCCTGTTGTTATCAATGGAAAGATTGAAATAAGCACCTGTATGGAAATCGGAGTTGCAGTAGACCATAGAATAATAGACGGGGCGCTTGCTGCACAGTTCCTGCAAAGAGTTAAGGAACTGGTTGAAAATCCTGAAATGTTAATATTATAAACTGAAATGTTAATATTATTAATTATATGTTTTTAAATTTGACGGAGGCTTGTAAATAAAAAAAATTCTGGTAACAAAAAATAACAGAGGTTTTGTATTAATTGAGATTGTTTTCGGATAATACGCAGCAGTTACGTAAAGGAAATGATTTTAAAATAATATTAATTTAGTAATTTTTAGTTATAATATTTAAAAATACTAAAAGAATTTATTAATTATAATTAAAAATATCTTTTAAAAATAAAATGGTAAAAGATGAAGAAACAAAAATTGTCCTTTTTTGCATAAATTGCAATTCTGAAACATCTCATACTGTTAATTATATAGGCGAATATTTAAAGAGCATCCAGTGTGATAAATGTTTAAAAAAAGTTGAGATTGACAGAAGACATTTACGGACAGTTTTTGCTGAAGATTTTATTGACAGGATCCTTTCAAAACCTCACAGGATGTCCCATGATCTTAAAGAAGCAATGGCTTGTCTGGTTCCTTTTTTTCCGAAAAGACTGTTTAAAGAACCTAAAAAAGTAATAAAGGAAATAATCGACGTCTTAAAAAAGAAAAACGGGGAATAATCTAAGCCAGAATCAAATAAATTATATTGATAATATTAAAGTTATTTTATCGTTAAAATCGTGATAGTTTATTTAATTTTTATCAGGTTGTTTGAACGCATTTTTAATTTTTAAAATTTTATTTTTAAGGTGGGAGATAAAATAATGGAAGTAAAAAATACGGATATTGCCATATTAGGCGCAGGTCCGGGCGGCTATGTTGCGGCAATCAGAGCTAAAAAACTTGGCTTAAATGTCATTGCAATTGAAAAAGAAAATCTGGGCGGGGTATGTCTTAACTGGGGCTGCATGCCTACTAAAGCTCTGGCACATACTGTTGAAGTAATTGAGTCAGTTAAGAAGTCTGCTGAACTTGGAATCAATATTAGGGGAATGGATATTGATTTTAAAAAAGTTATGGCAAGAAAAGATGCTGTTGTAAGCGGTTTAAGGGGCGGGCTTGAATATAATTTCAAAAAAAATGGAATTGAAATTGTAAGGGGAGATGGCAAGCTTGTTTCTCAAAATAAAATTGCAGTTATAGGCAATGACGGGAAAGATATTGAGATAAATGCAAAAAATATAATTCTTGCAACAGGCTCCCATGCTTCAAGTGTTCCTCCGTTTATTCTTGATAACGCCGGCATTCTTGATAACGCCGGCATTTTGTCGCTTAAAGAGCTTCCGAAATCAATGCTTGTAGTTGGAGGAGGAGTAGTCGGATGTGAATTTTCAAGTATTTTTTCAACTTTAGGGACAAAAGTTACCATAGTTGAAGTGATGCCGAGGATACTTCTTAATGAGGATGAGGAAGTCGGGGATTTAATTAAAAAAGTCTTTGCTAAAAAAGGTATAAATGTTTATACGAATATTACGGTTAAGGAAGTTAAAAGATCAGGGAATCAATATATTTGCATTTTAAGCAACGGTGAATCCTTAACTGTTGATAAGATACTTGTATCAGTTGGAAGAAAACCAAATACAGAGGGTATTGGCTTAAAGGAAGCAGGAGTTGAGCTTGACAGCAAAGGTTTTATTAAGGTAGATAAATATTTAAGGACTAATGTTAAAAACATTTATGCAATTGGAGATGTAATAGGCGGATATCAGCTGGCTCATGTTGCATCAGCAGAAGGCCTTGTTGCTATTGATAATATTTTAGGCAAGAACAGGGAAATGAAATATAAGGTAGTTCCATGGGCAATATTTACACTGCCTGAAATCGGAACAGTGGGGCTTAGCAAGAAACAGGCAGAAGAAAAAGGATACAAGGTTTGCATGGGCATGTTCCCGTTTAAGAGCAGCGGTAAAGCATTTGCTGTCCAGGAAACGGAAGGATTTATTAAAATATTTACTGACTCTTCAACGGGAGAAATACTTGGCTCTACAATGATTGGCCCGAGAGCAACTGATCTGGTTCACGAGATTGCTGTAGCGATGCACGGCGAACTTCCGATTGATTATATTGCAGATACCATTCATGCTCACCCGACTTTGGCTGAAGCAGTGATGGAAACAGCTGAAGATTGCTTCGGTCTTTCAACCCATAAGGTTTAAAGAGGATTTTATTAGTTTTAGGGTAAAAAAGTAAATAATTTTATCATATTAAAATGCTTAAAGCGGTATTTTTTACTGCAATTACTGCATATTATAATTCAGGATTGGATTTATAAATGTATAAATTACTGGTTACAGATGTTGATGGAACATTGCTTGATCATAATTCAAAACTGACAGAGCTAAATAAAAGAGCTCTTAAGGATTGCCTGGGAAACGGGATAGAAGTAATTATTGCTACCGGAAAATCCATTAATTCTATCATGTTTATTATTAATGAGCTTGGTTTAAAGCTGCCTCAAATAACCCTTGGCGGAGCAGTAGTTATAACACCTGAAAAAAAAGTGATTAATACTGTTAAAATTCCTCCAATATTATATTTGGATGTTCTCCAAAAGGTAAGAGAAAAAGGGCACGAGTTATTAGTGGCTACTATTGACGGGAAAATATACTGCCAGAAATATTCTGATCCCATGAAGCATATTTTGGCAGTTGGAGAAGAAATAAATAAGGTTGATAATCTTGAATCAGAATATTTTTTAAATAATGTTGTAAGCATATCAATTCCAATAAGTGACAGCGATCCGCTGGATTTATTTGTAAGAAAAACATATAAGGGCAAACTTCAGGTTGTGCGCTCCGGCGACTATTTTTTTGATATCTTAAACCTGAAATCTTCCAAAGGGGCAGCGTTAACCAGTTTAATAAAAGAATTAGGCATAAAAAAAGAAGAGGTGGTCTCTTTTGGCGACAGCCATAATGATATCAGCTTGTTTAAGGCTTCCGGCCTTAAAATTGCTGTTAAAAATTCCTATCCTGAACTCATTGAAATTGCAGACATTGTTACAGATGAAAATTATAATTCAGGTCTGGGCAGGGCTATCTATAAGTATATATTAAATATGGAAATTCCATGCAATCTAAAAAAGAATTTTTTATTCTTTAATAAGCTGAACACCTAAAGCATCTGCCCTTATTTCAGCAAAATCAGTAATTTTTACACCGTCGGCAATTATTATCTTTTTAACATTTTCATTTTTGATAATTTCATTCAAGTCTTCTGCCGTGAAGATTTTTGCTTCTTTTCCAACTCTGTAAGCTTTTTCTTCAACAGTTATTGGCCTGCTTTGTATTTTTTCCTCTGATTTTTCGTTTGCTTTAACGTAATTAATTTTTTGGGCAGGTTCTGCTTCTATTTTTTGTGTTTCTGTCAAGGTTATATTTTGAATATTCCGGCTATCATATGGCTTGTCTGAACTCTGGAAAGTGTTATCTGAACCGGCAATTTTATCTGGCGTCGGTGAAAGCTTATTATCAAGTCCGGCAGATATTTTTGAAAAAACTGCATTTACAGCAATGCTTGATTTTAACAGGTTCTGAAATAAAATAAATTTGGAGTTTGTCTCAACAGCATGAAATAATGAAAAAGCTTCATTTGCATCCTTTCCTGCAACAATAATCCCATGGTAAGGCATAATTACTACAGGTGCTTCTCCTCTTTTTTTAAGTTCCTCAAAATATTTCCAGACTGTCCTGTTTTCTTCTTCAGAAAGGTTTGGAACATCTTCAGGAGTTACGGGTATGTTTTTTATGTTATAATATTTGGCTACCTCGGTAATTCCCGTAACAGGAATTCCTGCAGAAACAACAAGAGGGCTGTAGAAGGAATTGCCATGCAATGTGCAGTTGTATTCAGGAAATCTTTTTAATATTCCAAAATGCAAGTCTCCTTCCCTTGATATCTTGTCAGCGCTGCCCTCAACAACATTTCCATTTAAGTCTGTAACAATAATCTGGTCAGGTTTTAACTGCCACCTGTATTGATCTGCACTATGCCTTTGGGTAATATATATTTTGTCTTTAACTTTTAATGCAACGTTTCCACCGCTGAAATCTGTAAGGTTGTATCTTATCATCATATCCATTAGTTCAATTATTGCTTCTCTGGGCCTTACGATTTCACTTTCAGTAAAACAGTAGTTTTGTTCTGACATGTATTTAAATCCTTTCAAATCATTAAAACTTTGATATGTTTTGTTTTTAAATATATTAGTTTATTTTCTAAAATTAAAAAAGTAGATATAATTTTCAGTTAAATATATCAAGCGATTAATTAAAAAATATAAACCATTTAGAAGGATGATAGTGTCTCCTATTGCTTGATCTTGCATATCAGGTATATTTGTGATAGTTTAGTTATACAATGAGAAGGAGGTTATACTATGGCTCTTATAGTAGGTTCTAAAGGTCAGGTTGTTATATCTAAGGAAATACGCGATCAGCTTGGGGTGAAGCCGGGGTGGATAGCACTCGAGCGATTGACAGGTGATCATATAGAAGTTTATTTTATTCCACCAGAACATAGAGAGTCTTTGAAAGCTTCTCTGTTGCCCCATGTTAAGGTACATATTGCTCCCGGCAAAGAATGGAATGAAGCCCGTAACAGTGCCTGGGGTGAAGCAGCAAAGAAAAAGATAATAGGGGGAAAGCAGGTTTCATGAGTGGTTTTCTGGACACTAGTGTTATAGTTCGTTACCTTACCGGTGAGCCACCTCAATTAGCAGAGCAAGCTGCTCAAATTATAGATGGGGAGGAGGCTCTTAAGATTACTGATGTGGTATTGGTTGAGACTGCATATGTCTTAACATCGGTATACAGAATACCGCGAGAGGTGGTTATTGATCATCTGATAACTTTCCTGCAAAAGAAAAATATCACACTTTTTTCTTTGGAAAAAGGCCTGGTACTGCAAGCACTGCTTCTCTGCCGACCTTCCGGGCGAGTATCTTTTGCTGATGCCATGGTGTGGGCAGCAGCGCGTTGCGCTGGTAGCAGGATTATATATTCACTGGATGAGAGATTTCCTGCAGACGGCATTGAAATCCGTCACAAATACTAAAGTTAAATTATTAATTAATTTAATCTAATAAAAAAATGCTTGAAATCTGATAATGTCCCTGATTTTGTGGTTTATGTGGTTAAGCAATAATCACTTGAATTATTGGTTAAAATAATCTATATTAAGTTAATGGTCATTAAGTTAAAGGTGGTTACCTTATGAAATTTTATGGCAGGGAAAAAGAACTATCATTAATAAAACATTTTTTTAACACTATCAGGAATAAAGGTTGTTTCTGTTAACCTAAAACTAGACCATATTTCATTTGAAAACTGTACCACTCCAAAATAACATATTCCATATAATTAATAAGTTGATGGTGATTAACTTAAGTTTTTTTGTAAATTTTCCTGTTTTATAAGCTCAAAATTTTATAATTTTTTAAACTTTAGTGAATTGTTCACCAGAAACTAATAAGTTATATGGAAAGGATAAGGAGTGATAAGATTGGAAACAGTTGGCCTTAAATATCCATACTTTGGCTCATATTTTCTCTCATTTAAATATATTGCAAAATAAATTGTATAACCAGGGCAGGAAATTTTTATTTAAGCTATAACATTGCTTTTTATTAATTTTTAAAGTAAATTTAACTGTGCTTGAATTTTACTTGAATAAAAGCCTGATAATAAAGTATTTATAATAAATCTATAAAAATTTATGAAATTTAAATTTATTATACAGGCATAAAAAAATGAGTGAAACTAATTCAGTAACATTAACAAAAAAAATTATCCTCACATCTCCAAGGCCAATTGATAAAGAAGAATTCTTAAAGAAAATTCTGGAGTTTGCCAATAAACTAATGGAATTCTTAGACCTGAATGGCTGTGAAAGGCTTGGCCACATCAAATTCATTTCAACTACAGACGGGGAAGATTATTTGCAGGTTAGTGTGCTTGACTGCAAAGAAAAACCTACAATTAAAGGCGCATTAAGAAAAACATTTACCAAGATTAATACGACTTTAAATATTATTGAATTTGGAGTTGATAAAGAAAATATTACTAAAAAAATTGATGAAGAGATTCAGAATATTGAGTCTTATTTTAATACCGGTTAAGGTTAAAGGTTAAAAGGGAATTTTTAAATATAAAGAACCAGGTATGTTTTGAAGAGCTGTATTGGAAATAAAAATTACGGTTTAAATATTATATTTATAGTTACAATCTTACTATTCATTATAAACTTAGCGAGCTGCTATTTTGGCATTAAATAACGCTATTTCAGATAAAAATCATTTTCTAAATATTTCAGGCTTATATATCCGGATATACTTTTATAGCTTATTTTGAGTACATCCATGGGATCGAGATAAAAGTCATTATAAATTATCCCGAAATGGAGATGGCTGTCCTTAAATGATGAAGGGTCATCTGCTGCACCGATTGCAGCAATTACATCTCCCTGATGCACATAATCTCCAGGTGAAACAAAAATACTTAAGAGGTTTAAGTAAGTTGTTCTGATTTTTTCGTTATGCTTTATAACAATTGTTCTGCCTCCTATTGGGGAAAAACCAACATAAACTACGATTCCATTGCCGGAGGCAGCAACATCCTGATTAAATTCTCCTGCAATATCTATGCCCGTATGCTTTCTTGCGGTATTTTTCTCAAGGTCAAAATAATCTTCCCTGAAACTTAAATTAACCCGGCCATCCAACGGGAAAATAAAAGGAGTTTTTGAAACTGTTTTATCATTTACTTCATTTATATTATTGTTTGTTTCTTCAGCATAAAGATTACTCTGGATGCTTAAGGAGATAATCAAATTAAAAATTATTAAAAAAATAAGTAAAACTAATAATGAAAAGATATAAAATAATAGCTTAATCACATAATATTTTTTAAAAGTTCCGGCCGATTTGAAATTTTTATATGTATGCATATTAATATTAAATATGTTAATGTATATTTTGTCAAGAGCACAAATGTATAATTTAAATTTATCTTTATATTTTATATAAATTTGTATTAAATTAATTTAAGCCATTAAGATTACCGGATATGAAGTATGTTTATTTTAGGCAGCAAAAATTTTTAATTGCAATGAACTGTCCTGCTGCATAAAAAATAGTGGGATTTCCGGTTAAAATAACGGGGTCATTTTTTAAATTTAATGCAATAATAAATACTAAAATTAATAATGAACAGATAAAATTTAATCGAATTACTTTTCTAAGGTTTAAGGTAAAAAATGCTAGTAGTCTTTGCAGCGTTTAAAAAAGAAGCAGCAGGTTTGCTAAAATTAATAAACTGCCAAAAAATTAAAAAAATAGGTGAAACTATTATTTACGATGGAGAAATTAACTCCAAAAGAATAATAGTATGCATCACAGGTATGGGTAAATCGAACTCTCTTAATGGGGTAAAAAAGATTATTGAAATGGATTTAGCCAATCCGTTGTTTTTGATTCAGGGAATCAGTGGAGCGCTTATTGAAAATATGAAAATTGGCGATTTGATTATTTATGAATCAATTCAAAATCTGGAACAAATTCAGATTTCAAAAAATAAAAAGAATAAAAATGTTAATGAAAAAGCTTTATTGGAGCAAATCACGAATACAGAGACCGCTAAAGCTGGCAACGAGCTTAATAAAATTTGGGGCTTATCGCAAAATATTAAATTAACAGGAAATGAAATAAATAGTTATTTTAACATTTTCAACTGGGAAGAAATAGAAACTATTACAGAAATAAATAATGATGATTTTTCTTTCTTAAAAAATATTGAGAAAAACAATATTGGCAATTTTAATATTTTTAAATCTTCCGGAGCAATAGTTTCCAGTGTGGTAACAGATATTATAGATAAAAAAGCTTTAAACCAATTATTCGGTGCTGAAGCTGTTGATATGGGAAGTTATTATATAGCTGATATAGCACGAAATAATGGCATCCCGGTTGCTTGCGTAAGATCTGTTTCTGACAATTTAATGGAAGGTGTACCTGATTTTTTTAATGATTTTGAAAGCAATAATAAAAATAAATATCTTAAGAAAATTTTTATTTTATTTAAAATAATATTTTCAAAATCAAAGATTAAATCAGCTTACAGGACTTTAAAAAATATTAATATTGCTAGTAAAAACTTAAATGATTTTGTTGCAAAAATAGTGCTGCCGTCTTTTGATTATAAATTGTAATTTTTAATATATTAAAAATATTTATTCTTATTTACGTCATTTGCGCCAAATAATTATTTAGCGCAAGTTTAATGCAGTGAAATTTGTACATTATTTTTATCGCCATGCCGGAAATTAGAAATTTGTTTTCAGATAAAGCAAAACTGGGAAAATTAATTCTTAAAAGATCTTTTTATGAAAGAGACGCATCAGCTGCAGCGCGTGATCTGCTAGGCAAGATACTGATCACTAAATCAGAAAATTTTGAGCTAAAGGATGAGTTTTGTGCAGGCAAAATTGTTGAAGATGAAGCATATTATGGCTTAAATGACCCTGCCAGCCATGCCTGCAAAGGTGCCACACCGCGTTCAAAGATTATGTTTGAAACTCCCGGAACAGCTTATGTTTATTTTTGTTATGGCAATCACTTCCTTCTTAACGCAGTTACAGAAAAATATGGAATTGCAGGGGCGGTACTGATCAGAGGAATTGAGCCATTGGAAGGCATAAGTTTAATGTTTAAAAGAAGAGAAGCAGATATGCTGAAAAACTTAACCAATGGTCCAGGAAAGCTTACTAAAGCGTTCGGAATAGGAAAAAATTTTAATGGCATAGATTTAACAGATATAAACAGCTCCATATTTATTATTGATGGCAAAGAATTGAGGCTATACCCGGAAATAAATAAGAATGATATTGTTAAAAAATCAAGAATAGGAATAAAAAACGGAGCAGAAAGCTTGCTCCGTTTCTATATAAAAAATAATAAATTTATCTCCAAAAAATAACTATATATTTTAGTTATAACCTTCAAGCAATATTACTAAATCAAAATCATAAGCTAATATATGTTAAAAACTTCTATAATGCTGTAAAAAACTATTTTATTTATTCTCTTTGCTTACCGGTGAAATATCAAATGGTAGCCCCATTTTTTCTCCGTCTTTTTTCAGATCTTCAATTACGGGGGCAATTACAGGAACCCCATGCTCTTCGTTGTATTTTGCATTATCGTATTCTTTTTCACCAGCAATGTAAATTCTGTCACGGCCCGGAGCTTTTGGAGCATCTTTAAGCATTTTAATTACATGGTCCATTTGTTTTTTAAAATCTATAACCGGCCTGAAAGCATTAATATTAACAGCCATAAAGAAATGGCCAACATCTGCTTCTTTTGGCTCATGAGGAAATCCTATTTCGGTTAAATTAGAGCCGCCTGGCAATACTCCGCATAAAATATCAACAAGCAGTGCAAGCCCGTAACCTTTATAACCTCTCATGATATCAGTTCCACCAAGAGGCATTAAGGCTCCGATGTATCCGGACTGACATTTTTTGGGATCTTCAGTAATATTGCCGTCACTATCAATTGCCCAGCCCAAAGGTATTTTTTTGCCTTCTTTTTCATATACTTTTACTCTTCCGATTGGAACTGTGCTGGTAGCCATATCTAAAACATACGGATATTCATTATATGATGGTGCTGCCACAGCGATAGGGTTTGTACCAAGGACAGCAGTCTTGCCATAAGTTGGAGCAACCAGCGGCTGTGAATTTGTCATGCTTACTCCAAGCATATCTTCTTCAAGGGCCATCATTGCATAATATGCAGCAATTCCATAATGATCGCTATGCTTTACAGTTACAATTCCAACGCTGCTTTTCTTTGCTTTTTCGATGGCAAGCTTCATAGCCTTGTAAGAAACAACTTGTCCGCATCCGTTGCCGCCATCAATTAAAGCAGTCGTATCAGTCTCTGATACAATCTTAATAGGTGTCAAAGGATTAATAAACTTATTTCTTAGCCTGTTGCCATAGTATGAAGCAAGTCTTATCATGCCATGTGAATCAGTACCTCTTATATCAGCGCTTAAAAGTACATCGCCGACTATTTTTGCATCTTCCTGGGGAACTCCTAATTTACCCATGTATTTAACAACATAGGCAAGCAGATCTTCTTTCTTAAACCTTAAAACTTCTACCATTTCCGCTTCCTTTCTAAAATAATAAGTAATTTAAATTTTCTAAACCTTAGCTAAATGAAAAAAAATCAAGCATAGCTTAACTTATTTCTATAATTAATAAAAAATTTATCTTTTAAAACAAATTGAAATAATTAAAATTAAAATAAAAATTTAATACATTAAGATTTTAAATTAATACTCCATGATAGCAAAAAATAAATATTATTAAAGCAGGGAATATTATTAGACCCTGTATTTTGCATATATTAAAAAAATTTTTTTAAGATTTGGAATACTATTTAAAACTAATTGCAGTTTTTTTGTTAATATAAAAGTAATATAATTATTTTTTTTAATGAATATAATGAATCTAAGGAGGTGCTTAAGTGGAAGATGATAGGATAAGAGACGATAAGTCAGGTAAAAACCCTGAATCTGCAAAAGCGCCTGGCTCATCTGATAGGGATAATAACAACAGGGATTATAATTATAGAAGCCATAGAACAAGCCTTGATGAAGAATCCTATGATGATAAAAGAGCAAGAAGGGCTTTTTCTTATGTCTGGAATATAATATGGAGCCTTATATTAATAATATTTTTTAATTTCTTCAGCACCTATATTGCTTATTTTCAGTACGAGCAATCAAACGGCTCGCTTATTTGGCACAAATTTACATTACTCACCGCTGACTTCTCAAAATTAGTCCCGCTTATCACCGCTGGCCTTATAATAATAGTCGCAGGAAGTATAATACTGCTGGTTTTCGATAAATATATTCTTGCAAGAGTGGTTGAGCTAATCAGCTCAATATTTGCCATTGCTGTTTTAGGAAATTTTTTAATTATGTTTCCGATAGACTTTAATATCATTCCTTATGAAAAAGTTGCACAGTTATTGCCCTTAATTTTAAAGATAGCCATTGGGTTAATTATACTTATTTTAATTGTTCAGATAATTGCAAATTTTGTAAAGATAGTTGTAAAAATTGCTAAAAAATAGTTAGATATTGTTTTTAATAATTCTAGAAAGGAAATGAAATTGAGTATTTACGATGACGCACTGGAGATGCACGAGAAATATACCGGTAAGATTAGCGTAGTCAGCAAAGTTCAGGTAAACAGCCCGCATGATTTGGCAATGGCTTATAGTCCGGGAGTTGCAGAACCCTGCAGACAGATTCAGAAAGATCCTATGTTAAGATATAAATATACTTCAATCGGAAATATGATTGCAGTTGTCAGCGATGGTTCTGCAGTTTTAGGGCTTGGGAATATCGGAGCTCTTGCAGGGCTTCCTGTTATGGAAGGAAAGTGTGTTTTATTTAAAGAATTTGGCGCTGTCAATGCTTTTCCTCTTTGCCTTGGCACTCAAGATGCAAATACTATAGTTGAGACCGTTAAACTTTTAGAGCCAAGCTTCAGCGGAATTAATCTTGAAGATATTTCAGCTCCAAGATGTTTTGAAATAGAGCAAAGGCTTAAAAAAGAAACAAATATGATCATATTTCATGATGATCAGCACGGAACAGCTGTTGTTACAACCGCAGGCCTCATTAATGCAATGAAGCTCAAAGGTGAAAAATGGCAGGATTTAAAAGTTATAATAAACGGGGTTGGCGCTGCCGGAGTCAGCATAATAAAATTATTCTTAAAATTAGGCATTAAAGATATTGTTGCATGTGACAGCAAGGGAGCTATATACAAAAACAGACCTGAAAGAATGAATTCATCAAAGGTTGAAATTGCAGAGCTGACTAATCCGGAAGGTCTAAAAGGAAAGCTATCTGATGTTATTGCCGGAAGGAATGTATTTGTGGGAGTTTCGGTTGCCGGGCAGCTGACAAAAGAAATGGTTAAAAAAATGGCAAAAAATCCCGTTATTTTTGCTCTTGCAAATCCGGAGCCGGAAATTACTGTTGAAGATGCAAAAGATGCCGGAGTAAAAATAATGGCAACAGGACGTTCAGATTATCCGAATCAGGTTAATAATGTTTTAGCATTCCCTGGAATTTTCAGAGGAGCGCTTGATGTACGTGCAACAGATATAAATGATGATATGAAAGTTGCAGCAGCTTATGCAATTGCAGAACTTATACAGGATAATGAAGTATCAAATGACTGTATCATCCCAAAAGCTTTTGACCTTAGAATTGCTCCAAATGTTGCTAAAAAAGTTGCAGAAGCTGCAATTAAGACAAATGTTGCCAGGATAAAAATTGATCCGGCTGAAGTTGAAAAAAATGCTGTTGAGATGATAAAAGCAGTAAAGGAAAGAAGGCTTTAAACATAAGAACGTATTTATCATAAATTATTATAGTTGTTATGAACTTTAATTATTTGTGGTTATTTCCAGCAAATTAAAAAAGTAATAAATATAGTAATAATTATTTTATAAGGCTAATAATAATTTGATAAAATATATCATAAGGGAATGAAGATTAAGAATCTTTTTTCTTCTTATTACGGTCTGCCAAAAAGTGTTTTTGCGCTTTTCATAGTAAGGATAATAAACTGTTTCGGCAGTTTTGTTTATCCTTTCTTAACCATGTTTTTAACCATTAAGCTAGGCTATAGCGAAGAGAAGGCAGGCTTTTTTGTTACTGCAGTCGTTATAGCCGGTTCAATCGGCCTCCTGTCCGGCGGTAAGCTCGCAGACAGATTTGGGAGAAAAAAAATATTTGTAATTCTTAGTACTGCAAGTGCTTTGAGTTTTGTTGCCTGTGCATTTTTAGATAAATCAACCGCTATTCCCTGGCTTATTATTGTATCAAATCTTTTCCTTGGCGGTGTTTTGCCTTGTATTAATGCAATGCTTACTGATATGGCTGATCCGGAAAAGAGAAAAGCTGCTTTTTCCTTAATTTATCTTGGAACGAATATCGGCGTAGCAATCGGGCCTATAGTTGCAGGCTTTCTGTTTAATGATTATATCAAGTTAATTTTTTTGCTTGATGCGGCAACCACACTTATTTCCTTAATTCCTGTAATAATTTTTATAAAAGAAACTATACCCTCCAGGGATAAAATAATTGAAGTAAATGGCAGTGAAAGAATTACAGAAAAATCTGAAAAAGGAAATGTTATTTCAATTCTTTTAAGGCGTCCCATGCTTGTTATATTTGCATTTATATCTTTAATATATACTTTTGTTTATTCTCAGAATTATTTCAGCCTGCCTATTTATCTGAATCTTCATTTTGGAGACAGAGGCCCTAAAGTCTATGGGACTTTAATGTCAACAAATGCAATTGTCGTAATACTCCTGACTATTTTTTTAATTAATATGATGAAAAATACAAAACCAATTATAAATATCGCTTTTGCAGGCATCCTTTATGCGGTTGGGTTTGGGGTTATTTATATCATTACAAATGAAATATTTTTAATCCTTTCCACTATTATCTGGACGCTGGGGGAGATAATACAAACGATAAATACAAGTGTTTATGTTGCAAACAACTCACCGATAACCCACAGGGCAAGATTTTCCGGCCTTATTTCTTTTATTACCGATATCGGTTTTATAACAAGCCCTGTAATAATGGGCTACTTTATAAAGCACTATGGTGTAACTAAAGTATGGCCGCTGATATTTGTTCTTGCCATATCAGGAGCGATATTGATGTATATATTATATTTGGTTGAAAGCAACAAAAAACCACAGCCGCAATAAAGCATCTAAAAATATCATAATTATGAACTGTTTCTTATTGCTTCACTGCCAGTTTTAAGATACTTAATACATCTTTTTCATCAAGTTTTACAAAGTTTCCAATTTCCCCGCTGCCGGCACATTTTCTTGACATTTCTTTCAGATGAGTTTCGGGAATATTAACATCCTCCAGGCTGACAGGAAGGCCAACTTCCTTAAAAAAGTTTTTAAGCCTTTTTATGCCTTCAAGTGCAGTTCTTTCTTCATCTCCGTAATAAGTTTCAGCTCCAAAAACTCTTACAGCAAATTGTGCGAATCTATTAATGTCATGCTTATATACATATTGCATCCAGGCAGGAAATATTATTGAAAGTCCTGCTCCATGGGCAATATCATAAATTGCGCTTATTTCGTGTTCAATCATGTGAGATCCCCAATCTTCTATACGACCCATCCCAAACACGCCATTATGTATCAGGAGTCCAATCCACATAATTTCTGCACGCGCAGCGTAATCCAGTGGTTTATCAAGAACAATATAAGTATTTTTTATCAAAGACTTAAAAGCGCCCTCAATAAGCCTGTCTGAAAAATCAACATTTTGTGCATTTGTAAAATACCTTTCAAGGCCGTGTGCAAAAATATCTGAAATTCCATTTAAAGTCTGTTCTTTTGGAAGGGTAAAAGTTAATTCAGGGTCCAGAATAGCAAATACAGGCCGGATGTTTTCATCAACATATGCTTTTTTTAGCTGCCCTTTCTCTTTTGTAATTACTGAACCGTTGCTTGACTCGCTTCCGGCAGCAGGTATTGTGAGGACAACTCCTACTGGAAGAAATTTTTTAGCTTTTTTATCAGATGTGTAAAAATCCCAAACATCGCCCTCATATTTTACTCCAACTGCAATCGCCTTGGCTGAATCAATAGTACTCCCGCCTCCGACTGCAAGCATGAAGTCAATATTGTTATCCCGGCAAATCTTAATGCCTTCATACACAAGATCCAGCCTTGGATTTGGTTTAACCCCGCCAAGCTCAAATATATCTATATTTTCTGCTTTTAATGATTTGATTACTTTGTCGTATAAGCCATATTTTTTAATGCTTTGGCCTCCGTAATGAAGCAAAACCTTTTTTGTAAACTTTTTTGTTTCTTTTCCAACTTCCGCTTCAGCACCTTTCCCAAAAATTATTCTGGTTGGGCTTTGAAAAACAAAATTTTCCATTCTCTTCTCCTCTTAAGTTTAAAATCAAAATAATTATTTATAAAAATACTTATGAGTAAAAAAATAAGTTTGCTTAATTGATTAAAATTAACATTTGTTTAATTTTACATCAATTAGATATATAGAAGAATAAAAAAGAAAAATAATTCTGTCATCCAAAACCAATAAAAAATTTATCTCTTTTTTATTGAATATTGCGCATAGTAGAATATAATGATTTTTTATATAGATATATCAGAAATAGGCAAATAACATTTGCGGTCTATATAAGCTTATATAAAAATAAAATAGAAAAAAGAAGTGTGATTATGAAGGGCAAAATAAAATATTTTTTTGTTTTGGCTTTGGCTGTACTTGTTTTTGTATCAATTCTTCCAGTTTTTAATGTATCAAAACCATTATTTGCAGATTCCACTTCAGATGTAAATGCCTTTGTGACAAGATTTTATCAGCAGTGTCTTGACAGGCAGCCTGATGCAGACGGTCTTGCTGGCTGGGTAAATGCATTGCAGAGTCACTCCATTTCGGGAGCAACGGTTGCCAATGGTTTCATCAACAGCACAGAATTTGTAAATAAAAATCTCTCAAATGATGCTTACCTACAGGTTATGTATAGGGCATTTTTTGATAGAGAGCCGGATCCGCAGGGATACAGCAACTGGATGGGGCTGCTAAATGCCGGAAATTCAAGACAGTATGTCCTTGCCGGTTTTGTTAATTCAACAGAGTTCAGGAATTTCTGTGCAAAATTTGGAATTGACAGCGGCTCGCTTAACGGTGGTTCAGGAGCCAAAGTTAGCAACTCAACTGTTGCAAGCACTAGCAGCTCAACTGTTGCAAGCACCGGCGGGGTGGTTCCGATTTTTGCTTTCCATAGCGTTATGCCTGACTCAGGTTATGAATATGAAATTTCGACAGGGCAGTTAAATGAATTATGCTCTCTTTTAAAGCAAAGAGGCTATCAGACAATATCATTCCAGGATTTATTTGCTGCAGTAAATGGCGGTAAAGCACTTCCTCCGAAACCGGTAATTCTGACAAGTGATGACGGATACCAAAGCGTATACCAGTATGCTTTCCCTATAGTTCAAAGTTATGGTTTTAAAATGACTTTATTTATAACCACAGGTTTAATAGGTTCATCTGATGGAGACAGGAGAACCAATTTATTTGATGCAGGCAGCTACCCAACCCGTGCAATGCTGATATGGCCTGAAGTTGCTGCCATGGCAGCAGCCGGCTTCGAAATTCAAGGCCATGGGACAGATCATAGCAGACTGGGAAGCATGAGTTATGATCAGGCTTTAGCGCAGCTCCAGGCTTCCCAGGCGGCAATACAAGGTTCTGTTGGCGGAGTTTGTAATGTTGTAGCGTGGCCGTTTGATTCATTTTCTGCAGCAAGCGTTAGCGCGCTGACTGCAGCTCATTACGGAGCTGGAGTTGCTTATTCTGGCGGCGCATTAAATACCGGAGCCATAAACTGGGGAGCAATCCCAAGAATTCCAGTTCAGGCAAGCACTTCAATTGGTTCGCTTGCAAGTTATTTGCCATAAAGTCAATAATTTAAGAAAAAGTTTAATTATTTTTTAATAACTCAAGGTGAAAGCAATGCCATATTTGAGTCTTTCGTCTTACCTTCGGTTCGCTCACGTAGCCGTCGACTCTTTCAAATGTCCAGTTAAGGCAAACTGTTTGGATATGGGTGATAAATATATCCTTAATGGCTGCCCCAAGGTGTGAAATATCGAACCATATCATAGAAGAGATAAGGAAGAATTTAAAAAATTAATCTAATAGAAGCCTAAAATAAACAGGAATTTACTGGCAGCAAAATTACAGTTTTAGAAAAAAATTGAAGCGGCAAAAATTACAGTCAGAAGTCCAAAAATTGCAGCGGGCACAAATATCCAGAATTTCTTTTTATACCTTAATATACTCATTAAAATTATAAAAATATATATCCAAAGATTAAGAAATATTAACGCAATTTCATTTGTAAAAATTCCAAAGGATTTGTAAATAAGGAGAGTAGCTGCAAGTATTATTATTAAGGAGCCTGTAAAATTCCAGACAGTTATAATAATAATTTTCCTGTAATTTTTTAAAAACCAGTTATCCATTCAGGGATATTCTACAAATAATTTTCTATTGACAAATATTATATTTTTTTAATCTTTTTATCCTGGCATGATCTGGTGTCCCTGGGCAGAATCGAACTGCCGACACAAGGATTAGGAATCCTTTGCTCTATCCTTCTGAGCTACAGGGACAC
>JAPLCN010000036.1 GCA_026392215.1 Actinomycetota bacterium
AAGGTGGAGCCAGTGATTGGGGTGAAGTCGTAACAAGGTAGCCGTACCGGAAGGTGCGGCTGGATCACCTCCTTTCTAGGGAGATTACTTAAATTAAGTTATTTGAATTAATTTTAATTTAAATAACCCTAGTTTTAAGTCGATTCTTGCACTATTTAGTTCTGAAAGAACACGTTTGATTAAGTAAAGATATTAAGTTCTTTTTAATGTCGTTCTTTGAAAATTTCATAGCATTCTCGAATATTTTGTGGGTTAAGTTAATAAGAGCATATTGTGGATGCCTTGGCGGTAAAAGGCGATGAAGGACGTGGTAGGCTGCGATAAGCCTCGGGGAGCCGTCTAACAGGCTTTGATCCGGGGATCTCCGAATGGGGAAACCTATTATCCTTAATCGGATAATATTACTGCCTGAATACATAGGGCAGTAAAGTGCACCGGGTGAACTGAAACATCTAAGTAACCCGAGGAAGAGAAATCAATTTAGAGATTGCCTTAGTAGCGGCGAGCGAACGGGCAAGAGCCTAAACCTATTAAATGTTAAAGGTTATGGGCGTTGTTTAGTAGGGGTTGTAGGGGTTGTTATGTGTAGCTATAAATGCACAAGAGAGACAAAAAATTATTCGATAACAAAATAGCCTGGAAAGGTTAGCCATAGCGGGTAATAGCCCTTTATGTGAAATCGAGTAGTCTTTCTAACAACTACCTAAGTACAACGGAACACGAGAAACTCCGTTGGAATCTGCGAGGACCAACTTGCAAGGCTAAATACTTTTACTGACCGATAGTGAACTAGTACCGTGAGGGAAAGGTGAAAAGTACCCCGAGAGGGGAGTGAAATAGAACCTGAAACAGTATGCTTACAAGCAGTGGGAGGCACTATATGTGCTGACCGTGTACTTTTTGTAGAACGGACCGGCGAGTTACAGTATGTAGCAAGGTTAAGCTTATTAAAGCGGAGCCGCAGAGAAAGCGAGTCTGAATAGGGCGATTTAGTTGCATGCTGTAGACCCGAAGCTGTGTGATCTATCCTTGGCCAGGGTGAAGCGAAGGTAAGACTTCGTGGAAGCCCGAACCCACCAACGTTGAAAAGTTGGGGGATGAGCTGAGGATGGGGGTGAAAGGCCAATCAAACTCAGAAATAGCTGGTTCTCCTCGAAATAGCTTTAGGGCTAGCCTCAAGTGTTTAGTAGTGGTGGTAGAGCACTGAATGGACTAGGGGCCTCACAAGGCTACCAAATCCAATCAAACTCCGAATGCCATTACTCCAAGCTTGGGAGTCAGACTGCGGGGGATAAGCTTCGTAGTCGAAAGGGAAACAGCCCAGACCACCAATTAAGGTCCCTAAATACATGCTAAGTGGTAAAGGAAGTGAAATCACACAGACAACCAGGATGTTGGCTTAGAAGCAGCAACCATTTAAAGAGTGCGTAATAGCTCACTGGTCAAGTAATTTTGCGCCGAAAATGTAGCGGGGCTCAAGCATGTTACCGAAGTTGTGGATTCTGCGTAAGTGGAATGGTAGGGGAGCGTTTTATAAGGGATGAAGCTCAATTGTAAGATTGGGTGGACTTTATATAAGTGAGAATGCCGGTATGAGTAACGAAAGACGGGCGAGAAACCCGTCCACCGAATGCCTAAGGTTTCCTGGGGAAGGGTATTCCGCCCAGGGTTAGTCGAGTCCTAAGCTGAGGCTGAAAAGCGTAAGCGATGGATAACAGGTTAATATTCCTGTACAACCAAATTATGTTTGAGCAATGGGGTGACGGAGAAAGGTAGGTTAGCGCGGTTTGGATATCTGCGTGTAAGCGAGTAGGGTGCTGATTAGGAAAATCCGGTCAGCGTTAAGCCTGAGACGTGATGCCGAGCCAATTGCGGTGAAGTAATTGATCCTATGCTTCCAAGAAAAACCTCTAGTTAGTAATTTGGTTCTCGTACCAAAACCGACACAGGTAGGCAAGTAGAGAATACTAAGGTGATCGAGAGAACTCTCGTTAAGGAACTCGGCAAAATAACCCCGTAACTTAGGGAAAAGGGGTACCACGGTAGGGTTAAGGATTTACTCCGTAAGCCCGAAGTGGTTGCAATGCAAGGCTCAGGCGACTGTTTACTAAAAACACAGGTCTCTGCTAAGTCGTAAGACGATGTATAGGGGCTGACGCCTGCCCGGTGCTGGAAGGTTACGAGGAGAGGTTAGGGAGTAATTCCGAAGCTTTGAATCTAAGCCCCAGTAAACGGCGGCCGTAACTATAACGGTCCTAAGGTAGCGAAATTCCTTGTCGGGTAAGTTCCGACCTGCACGAATGGCGTAACGATCTGAGCGCTGTCTCGACGAGAGACTCGGTGAAATTGTATTATTGGTAAAGATACCAATTACCCACAATAGGACAGAAAGACCCCGTGAACCTTTACTATAACCTGATATTGAACTTTGGTCTGTTATATGCAGAATAGGTAGGAGGCTTTGAAGCTGGAGCGTCAGCTCTGGTGGAGCCAACTGTGAGATACTACCTTTGACATTCTGGAGTTCTAACTACGTACCGTTATCCGGGCGTAGGACAGTGGCAGGCGGGTAGTTTGACTGGGGCGGTCGCCTCCCAAAATGTAACGGAGGCGTGCAAAGGTTCCCTCAGAGTGTTTGGAAATCACTCGTAGAGTATAAGAGCATAAGGGAGCTTAACTGTAAGACTTACAGGTCAAGCAGGAACGAAAGTTGGTTCTAGTGATCCGGCGGCTCAGTGTGGAATGGCCGTCGCTCAACGGATAAAAGGTACTCCGGGGATAACAGGCTTATCACGCCCAAGAGTCCATATCGACGGCGTGGTTTGGCACCTCGATGTCGGCTCATCGCATCCTGGGGCTGTAGTCGCCAATTAAAGCGGTACGCGAGCTGGGTTTAGAACGTCGTGAGACAGTTCGGTCCCTATCTATTGTGGGCGTAAGAGAATTGAGAGGCTTTGTCCCTAGTACGAGAGGACCGGGATGAGCGAACCTCTGGTGTGTCAGTTGTTCTGCCAAGGGCATTGCTGATTAGCCAAGTTCGTAAAGGATAAGTGCTGAAAGCATATAAGCATGAAGCCCCCCTCAAGATTAATTCTCTCATCCTTTATGGAGTAAGACCCCTTGTAGAACACAAGGTTGATAGGTCAGAAGTGTAAGCGCAGCAATGTGTTTAGCTGACTGATACTAATAGGTCGAGGACTTAACCATAATTTTCAGAATGCTATGAATAACTTTTTAAATACTTAAATGATTTCTATGTTTAAGTGGCAGTAGTTAAGTATTATCATGAAATCATTTTATAATTTTACGGTGGCTATAGCGGAGGGGAAACACCTGTTCCCATCTCGAACACAGAAGTTAAGACCTCCAGCGCCGATGGTACTGCACTGGCAACGGTGTGGGAGAGTAGGTCGCCGCCGTATTTTTATTTTTATAGTTTTATTTTTTAAGCCTTGCATATAAAATATTATAATATTTATGATGCAAGGCTATTTTTTTAATATGGTAAAAAATAATACCATCAAATTGATAATATCAAAAAAATATTAATACAGGCAAAATAAAAATGAGAAACAATGATTCATTTGTATCATTCTGGAGCATTCCTCCCGTTGAGCTTTTAGGAAAGTTATCGACTTCAATTAAAGGTTTAACAAATGATGAGGCATTAATAAGACAAAAAATTTATGGTAGAAATACAATAAATACCAGAAAAAAGAAAAATACTTTTTTTCTCCTGGTCTCACAATTTAAAAGCCCTATAATTTTAATCTTAATTTTTGCTGCAATTCTTTCAATATTTTTGCGTGACAGAAATGATGCAATAATAATATTAATAATAGTAATTATTAGCGGGATTCTCGGCTTCTGGCAGGAAAAAGGCGCAAACAATGCTGTTGCGAAATTGCTTTCAAGAGTCCAGATAAATGCTGCTGTAATCAGGGATGGAAAAGAAATAGAAGTATCTGCTGATTCGATAGTACCGGGAGATATTATAATACTAAATGCAGGTGATATTATCCCTGGTGATTTAATACTGATTGAATCAAAAGACTTTTATGTTAATGAGGCAGCTCTTACCGGGGAATCTTTCCCGGTAAATAAAATACCTGGTGCAGTTGAAAAAGATTCTCCTATTTCAAAAAGAACAAATACTCTTTTTATGGGAACAAGCGTTGTTAGCGGAATAGGAAAAGCAGCTGCAGTAAATACTGGTAAAAATACTATTTTTGGAGATATTTCAGAAAAGCTTAATCTAAAACCAGCAGAAAATGATTTTGAGCGAGGAGTAAGAAAATTCGGTTATTTTTTAATGGAAATAACTCTGGGACTGGTTTTATTTATTTTTACTGCAAATATTTTTCTGAAAAAACCCATGGTAGATTCTTTTTTATTTTCACTCGCATTGGCTGTAGGACTTACTCCTCAATTGCTGCCTGCAATAATAAGTATTAATTTATCGCATGGCGCAAAAAAAATGGCTGAAAATAAGGTAATAATAAAAAAACTTTCTTCTATTGAAAATTTTGGCAGCATGAATATTTTATGCTCTGATAAAACAGGTACATTGACTGAAGGAAATGTTAAAGTTTATGGCTGTTATAGCATAAATGACAATAATTTTGATAAAGTAAATTTTTATTCTTATATTAATTCATATTTTGAAACCGGATTTGCCAGCCCTATTGATGAAGCAATCAAGAGTTTCAGAAGTTTCAATATAGAAAATTATTATAAAACAGATGAAATTCCTTATGATTTTATTAGGAAAAGATTAAGTATTTTAGTTGGGGAAAAAAATACCGGCAAAAATATAATAATCTCAAAAGGTGCTTTAAAAGATATCTTAAAGATTTCCAGATTTGTAGAAGATGAATCAGGCAAAATAAGTGAAATTGAAAATATTGCCTCAATTCTGGAAAAAAAGTTTGAAAATTACAGCATGCAGGGATACAGAGTATTGGGGGTTGCATATAAATATACTGATAAGGATGTTGTTAAAATAGAAAGAAATTTTGAAACTGAAATGATTTTTCTGGGATTCATATTATTGTATGATCCTATTAAGGAAAATATAGTTCAGGTAATAGATAATCTAAAAAAGATTGGAATTTCCTTAAAAATTATTACCGGGGATAATCAATATGTAAGTAAATATATAGCCGATAAACTGCAGCTGGATTCTAAAAAGATATTAACCGGAAGAGAAATAAATAAAATAAGTGATGAAGCTTTAATAAAAAAAGTAAATGATATAAATATTTTTGCAGAGGTTGAACCAAATCAGAAAGAAAGGATTATTCTGGCATTAAAAAAGGCAGGCAATGTTGTGGGATATATCGGAGATGGTATAAATGATGCAACTGCTCTTTATAATGCAGATGTGGGTATTTCGGTTGACAGTGCGGTTGATGTCGCTAAAAATGCTTCTGATATAGTTTTACTTGAGAAAAATCTGGAAATTCTTGAAAAGGGAGTTATTGAGGGAAGGATAACCTTTGCAAATACTTTAAAATATGTTTTTATGGCAACAAGCGCGAATTTCGGGAATATGTTCAGTATGGCAGGTGTATCAATTTTTTTAAAATTCCTTCCGCTTTTACCTAAGCAAATTTTATTTACAAATCTTTTAACAGATATTTCAGAAATGACTATTGCTACTGATAATGTCGACAAAGATTTAGTAGCTGCGCCAAGAAGGTGGAATATAAAATTTATATTAAAATATATGATGACTTTCGGGCTTCTGTCTTCCATTTTTGATTATGTTACTTTTGGTGTTTTAATTTTCTTTTTGCACTCTAATGAATATTTATTCAGAACTGGCTGGTTTATTGAATCAGTACTTTCGGCCTCAATGGTAGTGCTGATAATCAGAACCAAAAATTCTTTTTACAAAAGCAAACCTGGCAAATATTTAATTATTGCCATCAGCTTGACAGTAATTGCTACTCTTGCAATTCCATATACCAGACTGGGAGCCCTTTTTGGATTTGTCAGATTACCAGTTAATTTTTTATTTATTTTATTAATAATCTTGATAGCCTATATGGTTTTAGCTGAAATTACTAAAAAAATTTTTTATAAATATGTTAAGTATTAATCAGAATAAGATATGTGGAGATTGTATTTGCAAGCAATGTTAAACAATGAATAAAAAGTTGCAGATCAGAAAAAATATAATTTTTTCATCCTTATTAATTTTTATTTTAATTTGTATAATTACCATGTCAAATTTATCCAGTTTAAAAAAAATACTTATGAATAATATTTATGTTAATAATTTTGATCCAATAAGCTCAGATGATAAAATTTTAATTCTTGCACCTCATCCTGATGACGAAGCAATATCATCAGCAGGTATAATACAGAAGGCACTTTCAGCTGGTGCAAAAATCAAGATAGTATATCTTACAAATGGTGAATACAACCAGGGATCTTATTTAATATATGAAAAAATACCATTAATTTTAAAAGGACAGTTCGTTAATTTAGGCAGGGTAAGAATGAATGAAGCAATAAATGCAATGGCAAGCCTGGGGTTAAAAAGAGAAGATTTAATTTTTTTGGGCTATCCCGATTTTGGCACAATGGATATACTTGCTGAATTCTGGGATAAAAATAAGCCGTATTCAAACCTGTTGGAGAAAATTTCGAGGGTACCATATGCTGAATGTAAATCTCCCGAAGCTCCTTATACAGGACAAAGTATTTTAAATGATTTAGAAAATATATTAAAAGATTTTAAACCTACAAAAATTATAGTATCAAGTCCTGTTGATTTAAACAGAGACCACCAGGCCTTGTATTTATTTTTAAGAGTAGCTTTGTGGGATTTAAAAAATGAAATAGAAACTCCAAAATTTTACTGCTTTCTGGTGCATGCCAAAAATTGGCCAATTCCAAAAGGCTTGCATTCAGATTACGAATTATATATTCCTTCTGCAATAAAAGGTGCTGAAGAAGATTGGATAAATTCATATCTGACAAAAAAAGAGATTGATAATAAAAATGAAGCAGTAAGCCAATATGTAAGCCAGATTAAATATAATCCTGCATTTCTTGTTTCGTTTGTAAGAAAAAATGAGCTTTTTTCTGTTTTTAAAGATATAGAGCTTGATAAAAACAGTAAATCAGATATTAATGGCTCCAATATAATTAATCTTGATAAACCAAATGGAAATATTACCGGGGGTTCTGAAAGTAAGAACTTAAGAAAATTAAGTTATATGCTTGAAGATGATTTTTTAATAATAAGACTTGGCTTAAAAAGGAAAATGGATGAAGCACTTGGGATATCAATTTATCTTCTGGGTTACAATAACCTGAAAAATTTTTCCGTGATGCCAAAAATTCATATTGACCTTAACTTGAAAGGTATAAGCATAAAAGATAAGTTTTTAATTTTAAACAATAAAGAATTAATATATCAATATGAAGGAAATGATCTTATATTAAAAATACCTTTGAAATTAATAGGCAACCCTGATTATATAATGTCTCATATAAAAACTCATTCAGGAGATTTAATTTTAGATGATACAGCATGGAAGGTACTCAAATTAAAGCCTTAAATTGTCTTGAGATTTAATCACTCAAGAATTAAAAATATTTTTTTGAAAGTGTTAAAATTAATCAAGTTAAAAAACATTAAAAATTTATAAGTTTGAAAATGGAGATACAGCCATAATATCCTTTTTAAAGTTCCAGTAATCCAATGTATATATTTTAAGATATTCAAATAAGTTCAGCTTTGTTAATATTTAATGAAATATCCTGGAAAATAACATATTTAATATAATTGTTTTATATTCTTATGATAAATCAGATAATTATTAGAAAATTTAAGGATCAGGATAGGAATTTTATAAGAAAAATTGCATGTGATACGGCATTCATGGGCGAACCATGTGAAATTTTTTTTAAGGGAAGGGATTTTTTGGCAGATCTCCTTACAGCATATTTCACAGATTACGAGCCCGAATCTTGTTTTATTGCTGAAATTGATGGAAAGGTAGCAGGATATCTGACAGGCACTAAAAATATTAAAGAGTTTAATAAAGTTTTTGCTTTCAAGTTGCTTCCTAAGTTAATTTTTTATTTTTTTTTTAAGGGTATAATTTTAAGTAAAAAGAATATGTTATTTTTTTTCAACTTATTTCGCAGTATGGTAAGAGGAGAATTGAAAAGCCCCGATATAAATAAAGAATATCCCGCAATGCTTCATATTAATATCGAAGAACGCTACAGGAAAATGAATATCGGGACCAGACTTATTGAAAATTATTTAAATTATCTTCAGTCAGAAAATATTATGGGTGTGCATTTAAGTGTCAAATCAATGCATGCATCAATGTTTTTTGAAAAAATGGGATTCAAAAAAATATGTGAAGTAAAAAGGACATACTTTTTTTACTTGCTAAATAAACCGTTCATATATTATTATTATGCAAAAAATATAGCAACAAATAGTAGTTAGGGGAAGTAATGGAAGCAAAGCATGAAGTTTTAAATAATTGGGTAAATGAAATGGCTAAGATGTGCAACCCTGACAGGATTGTTTGGATAAATGGTTCAATGGCAGAAAAAGAAAAACTGGAAAAGGAAGCTTTCCAAACAGGCGAATTAACATTACTGAATCAGGAAAAACTACCAGGTTGCGTTCTTCACAGAACAGCGATAAATGACGTAGCAAGAACTGAAAACCTGACTTTTATATGTACATCAAAAAAAGAAGATGCTGGTCCTACAAATAACTGGATGAGTCCGGAAGAAGGTTATAAAAAGGCTGGAGATATTTTTAAAAATTCAATGTCTGGAAGAACCATGTACGTAATTCCTTTTTCTATGGGTCCTATTGGTTCTCCATTCAGTAAAATTGGTGTAGAGCTAACCGATAGTATTTACGTAGTCTTAAATATGATAATTGTGACAAGGGCTGGAGATGAAGTTTTAAAAAATTTGGGAACAAATGGAGAATTTACAAAATGCCTTCATTCAAAGGCTGATCTGGATATAAACAGAAGGTTAATTCTGCATTTTCCTGAAGATAATACTATCTGGAGTGTAGGATCTGGCTACGGAGGAAATGTTTTGCTCGGGAAAAAATGTCTTGCATTAAGAATTGCAAGCTACATTGGAAGAAATGAAGGCTGGATGGCAGAACATATGCTGATTTTAGGAATAGAAAAGCCATCAGGAGAAACAAATTATATTGCTGCTGCTTTCCCAAGTGCTTGCGGCAAAACCAATCTTGCAATGCTTGTGCCTCCGGAAGGCTTAAAAATAAAGGGCTACAAAATTTTGACAGTCGGAGATGATATTGCATGGATGAGAGTTAAAGAAGACGGCTCTCTTTGGGCGATTAATCCGGAATCAGGGTTTTTTGGTGTTGCCCCCGGTACAAACATGAAAAGCAATCCAAATGCAGTTGCCACTATACAAAAAAATACTATTTTTACAAATGTTTTATTAAAAAATGACGGGACAGTATGGTGGGAAAATGGAGATGGCCCTATACCCGAAGAAGGTATTGACTGGATGGGAAATCCATGGAAGCCGGGAGTTATCGGAGAAGACGGCAAGCCCAAAAAAGGCGCAAATCCAAATAGCAGGTTTACAGCACCATTAACACAGTGCCCTTCAATTTCTCCATATTTTGATGATCCGGAAGGCGTTCCAATAACAGCAATTATTTTTGGTGGAAGAAGAACCAGCGTTGCTCCACTGGTTTACCAGTCCTTTAATTGGGAGCATGGAGTATTTGTTGGTTCAATAATGGCATCTGAAATCACTGCTGCACAATATGGAGCCCAAGGTGTAGTAAGAAGGGATCCAATGGCTATGCTTCCATTCTGCGGATATAATATGGCTGATTATTTCAGTCATTGGTTTGAAATGGGTAAAAAAATGAAGAATGCACCTAAAATATTTCATGTAAACTGGTTTAAAACTGATGAAAATGGTAAATTTTTATGGCCTGGTTATGGTGATAATTTAAGAGTTCTTGAATGGATAATAGATAGAAGCAATGGAAATATAGGTGTAGTTGAATCTCCTATTGGTTATTTACCAGATAAAGAAGATCTTGATTTAACAGGGCTGGATCTTGGGAATGGTGTTATTGAGAAGCTTCTGGATGTAAGCAAGGTTGAATGGGAAAAGGAAATAAAAGACATAAGAGAGTTTTATAATAAGTTTGGCGATAAACTGCCTGTTGAGTTGGAAAAAGAATTAAATAATTTAATAAAAAGATTTGCACGATAATAAGATAGTTCTTATAAATCCATCTTATACATTATTAGTCCGCTGCAAGGTTTAGGGTAAAAATAAGTTGATTTTTGCGGCATGACCTTTCCTTTTAGCGACAAACTTTCAACATCTTTAATTTCTGGCGCATTTAAAATTATACCTAAATCGTAATCGGTATTTTTAAGTGTAATTTTTTCAATAACTTCAGGCAAAGAGTGAGTAAAGTCGATATTTTTTATCTTGTATTTTTTTAATAGTTCTTCAAGAATGAAGCTGTGAAGAATTCTGACATCAAGATTTTCAAATTCAAAGTCATTTTCTTTTGAGCTGCCATAGAGGGCATTAATTTTTTCTTTTAATGTGCAGAAAAATATGTTTTTGCTTTTATCATAAAAACAGAAGCTTTTTTTGCCATTTTTTTTGCTTTTGCTCATAAAATCTAAAATATTAAAGGCAGCATCATCTTTTTTACTTGAAGTAAAATCAGAATCCTTTAAAAATTTTCCCCCAAATATAGCACTATAGCTTTCAATATAAAAATATTTATGCAGCTCATCTTTTATTTTTTCAAAGTCAATATCATTCTCAAATTTAATCAATCTGTGGGTTGGCAGGATTTTAATATTTTCCTGGTTGAAATTAACATACATGGTAAGAACATAATCTTCAGGATAAACAAAAGCTTGATTTGCCTCAATAAATGTTTTCCCCAAATTTATTTCAGTATTTTTTCTTTTTTCTTTTACTTCATGTTTAAAAATCCTTGAAGTTTCATATCTGTGATGCCCGTCTGCAATAAGAAGGTTATTATTTTCCATTAAATCAATTACTTTTTTTATATCATTTTCATCAGCAATTTTCCAAATCTTGAATTTTAACTCATTATTATATTCAGGAATAAAGTCATAAATAGGCTTGCTTAATTTATAATGTTCAAGAAGCTCCTGAATTTTTTTATTCTGGTCGTTATATAAAGTATAAATCAGTCCGAAATTTGTATTTGCAGCCCTAAGCAAATTAAGCCTGTCTTCTTTTGGCTTTGATAAAGTATATTCATGCCTTAAAATTTTTAAAGATTCGTATTCTTCAATTTTTGTCAGTCCGATAAAAGCTGTGAAATTTTTCCACTTTCCATTATCAATGAAACTTTC
This sequence comes from Actinomycetota bacterium, assembly GCA_026392215.1. Lineage (GTDB taxonomy): Bacteria > Actinomycetota > Humimicrobiia > Humimicrobiales > Humimicrobiaceae > JAMDDL01. The sequence goes on from JAPLCN010000036.1 coordinate 11,403, forward strand.
TTCAAAAACATAAAAAGCTTCATTACTTTCCAATTTTAATATATTGTTCCCAATCCAAAAATTTAAAGTGTTTTTTGCGGACTCGTATTTATCCCGGTCTTTTTCATCTTCAGGAAGTATTAATCTGACAATATTATTTTCACTAAAAGTTTTTAATTCTTCTTTTTGTGAGGGGCTGATAATATCGTAAGGCGGAGAAACAAGCCTTGAAATTTCTTCATTTTTTAGAGTATTAAATCTTAATGCTTTAAAAGGAATGATTTCTACCATTTCACAATTTTCTTTATTAAATATTTATAATTAATTTTATTGGATTTAACTCCATAAAATTCTTATTTCTAAGTAAATTATAATGTAAAAACAAAGTATGATAAACTTTATTTTAATAAATAAATGACCTGTGTCGAATTGGTTGATTTAAAGCCAATTCTATATTGACAATACTTATTCTTAAAAGTAACATGTTAAAGATTTTTATTAAGTGTATTTTTAGAATAAATATTAAGGAGGGGGAATTGGAAATTGAGATTATTAGCGATGTTCTTGAATATAATAAAGAGCATGCAGAAGTAAACAGGCAATTATTTAAAGACAATAAAGTGCTTGTAATCAATGTATTATCTTCTC
>JAPLCN010000186.1 GCA_026392215.1 Actinomycetota bacterium
AAATAACCCGATACTGACCGTTATCCTTAATATTATTGAAAGATATTTTTTATTATTCTTTTTTTCAGGTTTTTTATCCATTTAAACAAAAAGCTTAGCTAAGAAAAATAATTATTATTTTTATAATATTAAAATTAAATGTTTTTTAAACTCTTTCGATTTTTTGTATTTTAAAACCAAAGTCCTCAGCATAAACATTAATAATTAATTTAAAAACTTAAATTAACAAAATATCTGGAGAAGACTAATTATTATTAAAAAATACTTTTTAATTGCCTTAACCGTATAAATAAAATTTATTAACTTGTATTGAGGCTAAATAATGGAAGTTAATTATATGCACTAAAGTCCCTGGTGCTTAAATCATAAACCTTATAGCTGATATCCTGCTCTACATCCGGTTTGCCGGTTCCATCCCATGTGTAATTAAACCCGTCAAAATAATAGCTGTACCAATCCATTGTCACACTTTTGTGCAGGAAGCTGGAACCTCTCTCCATTGCCAGATTCAGATATAATGTCCTTGGCATAAAATTATCTTCAGAAGTCACATCAAATGGAATCCAGCCATATCCCGGCAGCTTTACTTCTACCCAGGCATGGCCAAAGCTAAGTGTCTTGTTTGCCTCATTTATAACTGCTTCTACCGGGACTCCGGCTGCAATTCTTGATGGAATTTTCGAAGCCCGCAGTAGCGCAGTATACAGTATTGCGTAATCTGCACATACACCCTTACCTATTTTAAGAATTTCAGAAGCATAATAAAATTCATAATTCTTATCTTTTGCCCTCTCATAATCATATTCCAGTTTTTGGGCAACAAAATTGTATAATTTTTTAGCTATGACTACAGGATCCTTTTCATTTCCGACAACAGATTTTGCGGCACTTCTAATAGCATTGCTGTCAGAATCTATAAATAAATCTTCAGCAGTATATAGTTGTAAATCAGGATCATTTTCCTCATAAGAATATTGGCTTGATTTAATCTTCTTAAAGCTTAACTCCGGCATTTCAACCTTGCATTTTAAACTGGCTGAAAAAGATTTGCCAGGTTCAAGTAAGTCGTATTTAAAATGTAATATCTTGTTAAAATCATTATCAAAAAATATTTCCTGATTTTTTGAGTTGGAACTTATGTCAATTACCTCCTGAAAGGGAAGGTAATTTTGAGGAGCTTTGGTAAAACATTCCAGATTTTTAAGAACCAAGCTGTTGTTATTAGTAATTTTTGTAATTATCTCAACTGTAAATTCATGATTTTTTATCAAATTTACAGGCAAGACGTTTGATACAACTTTTATCTTCTTTTTTTCAAAATCTTCGAGGCTTCCATCTGAAACTTTAAGTGAAACCTCATATTCTCCGGTTTTTTTAAAAACAATCGAAAGTTTGTCACCTGTTGGAGTAGCATATTTATTAAAGTTATAATCTGAACCTTTTATATCCCAGGTGTAACTTATATCATCCCCATCAGCATCCAGTGAATCAAGCCCTGAAAGATAAACAGGGTTATTTATAGAAAAAGTATAAGTATCTGAAGCCTGCTCATATTGGATGTCATCTCCCAAAACTTCAATATTGGCATCCGGTTTATTATTTTTAACTTCCTCACCGGCCAGGTTGCCCGAACTTTCGACTGTTTCCAGTTTAAATATTTTCAACCCTTCAAACCCGTCAGCAAGATAGCCGTATTCATCAAAAACTTCAATATCATAAGTAGCGCCTTTTGTTTTTACAGAATCAACTATTTTTGGGTTTTGTTTGTCTTTAACGTCAATTGTATTAAACCCGCCATCCAGATTGGAAACAAATAAATAATCATCCTTAAAATCAACTTCCCATGCCCCGCCTTTAATCCTGCAATTCCCCAGTGGTTTTGGAGCTTTCTTATCTTTTAAATCAACAATCTGCACTGAACTGTCATGATATTTTTTAGTTTCTGCGTCATAATTATTATTTGAAAGATAAGCATAATTTTCATCTGCATATAATCCCCAGGATTCTGTCGGAACTTCGCAGCTTCCCGAAACTTTCGGGCTTTTTTTATCTTTAATATCTATTACCTTTAAATAGCTTTTGCTTTGTATGTTTTTTATATCCTGGCTTGTACCTCTTGCCTCTGTTTCATAAACCAGCAAACTTAAAAAAGCATAGTCGCCTGCTGCCCATACAGCATTTGCAGATCCATCAAAATCAATTGAGCTAAGTGACAGAGGTTTGGCTTTATTGCTGATGTCAACAACCTGAAATATTCCGGTACTTTTTTTCTCATCGATAGAAACAAGTGTTAAGAAAGCATAATCACCTTTTACAAAAATTCCATGTACTGATTTATCTATTGCCGTGCTTTGATCTCCCCAATCCCCTATGACTTTCGGCTGCTCTTTATTCTTTATGTCAACAATCTTAAAACCGTAATTAACCTTTAATTTTTCACTTTTGAAGTCATATTTTGAATAAGAAATATAGACATAATCATTTTCAATAAAAACTATGTTTGCAGCATCTATTCCTACACATTTCCCTATTACTTTAGGATTTATTTTATCTTTTATGTCAACTATATAAAGATAACCCAAATCATTTGTTACATACAGGTAGTCTCCTGAAACTTTCAAATCTATTGCCTGCCCTGAAATTTTTAAGTTTGAAATGATGCTTGCTTTAGGATTTTGAAGAACTATATTGCTTGAACTTTTTGTAGATCGCTGTGTGCCTGCAGTTAATGAACTTGCAGAGATTGATGAATTTTCGTTAGTTTGTGCTTTTGGTTTGCAGGATGCTATGGCAAAAATTAATAAAGCTATTAAAACTGCTGAAAATATTTTTTTAAACTTTCTGATACCCATATTCTATAGCAAATAGATATTTTGTTTTTATCTTGAAATACTACAGATTTTATTAGTTTTATTCAATAAGACGTTAAAAATAAAAAACATACAGACTCATATAAAAAACACTCACAGCTGAATCAAACTGGACACTTGTTTATAATATGTCCGCATTCACATGCTATTATAAAGACCAGACACCGGGAAATGACATCAACATCAATACTTTAACAGTTTCAATAAATTAATTTTTTCATGTAAATAATTGTATAATAAGTTTTTAGAAAACAATTAAAATACAGTTAGCGCTTTATCATTGTTAATTTATTTAAATATATTTATTTTTTTAAGAGGTATAGATAAATATAGGAGAAATTGATGGCGGCTATATTAATACTCAAAGATCTGGGAATCCTGATAGGGGCTTTTCTTATTGGAGCGATACCCTTTTGCTATATACTGTCTAAAATTGTAAGCGGGAAGAATCTGACTGAAATCGGCGACAAAAATCCCGGCGGATGGAATCTGGCCTTTAATGTTTCAAAAACCTGGGGAATAATCGGGATTATTCTTGATGTGGGTAAGGGCTACCTTGTGTATTTTCTTGTTTATAACTTTTCAAGTCAGGCATATATAACATTTTTTGGATCATCTCACAACCAGCTTCTTGCAATGCTTTCGGGAGTGGCTGCAATAGCAGGACATAATTACTCACCTTATTTAAAGTTTGGCGGAGGCAAGGGTGTAGCTACATTTCTAGGGTTTTTATTTGCAGTTCATCCTCTTACTTTGCTATTTATTGGAGCTGGCATGCTTTTGGGGCTTTTCTGGGCAAAAAATATGATATGGTCAGTAGCGATGGGAATAATTTTTTCAAGCGTTTTCCTTTATTTCTTCAAAGATTCAATCATATATTTATTAATGATGCTCTTGTTACCCTTAGTAATGATACCTAAACAAATAAATAAATCCCTGAAGCTCTCAATAAATTTTAAATTCAGAAAAGAAGAAACATTGAAAGATTTATTTACTCCAAAGATCAGATAGAAACTTATCCCTTGTTAGATTTGCTTTCCATATAGATAAACCGACCAATTGTTGGATATATTGATTATGACAGAATCTTTTTGCTTGACATGCAAGACAATGAAAGAATATCTTATCCTGATACAGTGGAACCTCTTTCATCGATTATTAAACCTGCTTCTTTAGTTACTCTAAAATTTAAAAAAAATAACATTTGTGGATTTTTACAGAAATGAGAATTCTTCAAAAATTTATATTCAGCTTTACTCATTAGAATTTTAACATAAATTTTAAAATATTTTTTATCTATTAACTGCTGATTCTTAATGTTTTTCTAATCATATATTCTTCTGCAATGTTTAAATTATCCAGATTAAAAGTTTTTTCAAAGACAATTGAAGTAGCACCAATTAGACCTACTTTTTCTCCTAATTTTGAGTACTGTATGTTATATTCATCCTTTACTTTAGGAAATGTGTTTTCAGTAACAGTTATTTTAATTCTATCAAGGTATTTTTCACCGAATTCTATTACTTTCCCCTGTAAAATTATAATTTCAGGATTAAACATTTTTATGGCATTTGAAATACCAATACCTAAATAATTTGCATTTTTCATTACATTTGAAACAACCACATCATCACCTAAATTATAGTATTTATATACATCTGATATATCAAGTGAATCTCCAGGTTTAATCATGGATTTTTTACCTGATTTAACATCTTCCTGTATATCTTCAATTAACGAACCCATGGAACAAAGAGTTTCAAGACAACCTACATTTCCGCAATGGCATAACTTCTTTCCTCACAAATCAGTAATAATCTGGCCTACTTCGCCTGCTATTCCATTCTTACCCAATAAAAGTTCATTATTTGTAAATACACCTGTTCCAATTCCAACTCCAGTTTCAAAACAAACGAAATCATTTTTATTTTTTGCAAGACCAAATCTTTTTTCTGCTATAGC
>JAPLCN010000070.1 GCA_026392215.1 Actinomycetota bacterium
AGAACCTTTCATTCCTCAAGACTCTGGCCATATGCTTTTCAAGCAAAGGTCCTTTGTTTTATTAAAATGAATGTTTTATTTGGGTTTTATTTTTTTTACTATGCATTGTTTTAATGAAGTCACAATATCCACAACCTTATTATCCTCCTCTTTGAAGTATATATAATGCAAATGAAAGCTATCTTTAGTGGTTCTAATTATTTCATTAGCAAAAGATGTATCGTCATTTTTTTTGGAAGGCATTACACAAGCGACATATAATTCTATCTGCTCAGGAAGTTTGCCGCTAAAACCAAATATTTTCCACCATTCTGCGCCGCTTTTGCTTCTTAACAATTCTCGTATAAATGCTGCATAAGCCAAACCCTGCTGGATTACTTTAGCCGGTGGTTCTACAGGTTTATTTTCATCTTTTAATTCCATGATGCAAAGCTTTGTAGTGCTGCCTGTTCCAATGCGGGAGAATATTACATAAAATTTTATCTATACCTCTCTTTTTTGAAAACACGGTTAATAATAGACTTTCTATTCTATGTTCTTCATTTTTCTTTGCCCCATTGCCAGCACTTTTAAGGAGACTAGAAAAATGGCGTCTGAAACTCGCAGCTTTCTCTGATTGCCATTCGTTATCTATTAACTTAACAGGACATCCAAAATATGCTTCATTCTTTACATCAAACCCTTTTGTTGAAATGGTGATTTTGTCTGCAGCAACTTTAAGCTTTGCGACATCCTGCCCCAAATACCGCAAACTAAAAATCATCCGGCTTTTAGCCTCTAAAATATTCATATACAAATACAGAGGTGCCCATTCATGAAATCTCTTTTCTTTAGATTGTTTAATTTTTTTTAAGTTAACTTTAATTTTTTCTGCATATTTGGCATAACGTGAAATCCACTCCGTATTCTGCATTAATAATTTCTGCACCGTTGAAATCATGTTTTCGCAATCACTAATAAAATCATTCACTTTAACCTCCCAATATTCGCCATCGGCGTATAAATGAACATTGTTAAATATTTCCTTATATTTTTCTGGCATAAAAGTATGAATCGGAACGATTATTGATGGCTTCAATGCTTCTGCATATCTCTTTAAATCATCAATGCCTGCATGGCCTGATGTATGTATGCTCACCTTGCGGATGTTGTATTTTGTCAGCCATTCCCTTAAAAAAGAATAAGAATCCTGTTCAAAGTAACCTTCCCATTGTGAATAGACATATACCGCATCTTTAAACAAATCAGCTTTTACAAGATCACGAATATGTAATGGACGAAAAAGCAGGACGCATCTGGTTGATATTCCCTTTAGTTTTTCTATAAAGATTCGGTTTTGGGAATGTTTTTTTAATAGATCAAACCATTTATTATTTTTTATCATAATTCGCTGTGATTGAGGAATATAAAGAGCGATCTCCGGCCAATCTGATTGTGGAATATGTTTGTTTCCGGTAGCCTCAAGAACTACTGCAGTATAAAGGTCAATAACTAAGGTTTTGCCGGTTTTCTTGCAAGCCCTGAAAATAGAAACAATACGGTCAATATTTTGCGAAGATGCATGAACCAAAGTAAGGCCTGGTGCATTTTTAAAAACATCTACAAGCTTATTTTCAATGTCAGCCTCACTTGGAAATGATTTATGGTTTTCCAGTCTGCCAAATGTTGACCCCTCCAATAATAGAACGGCGATGTCTTCGGGGGGATTGTCAATTAATTTTTCTGTCAATACAGCTTTGCGTCCATGCATCCGGAAGTCACCGCTGTAAAACAAGCGTTTATTATCTGCTTCAATCATAATAGAGTAGGCATCAAATCCGGAATGGTCAATGAGAAAAGGGGTGATTTTGAATGGTCCAAGTTTAATGGGTATTTCGGATTTTAGATCCAGGCCACTGGAAGGATTAGGCCAATTGCTTCTAAAAAAGGGGGTGACCTGTTTTAATATTCTACGGGCATTAACACCCATTATTACAGGTACCCTGCTGCTGACATGAGCAAGTAATCCAAAATGATCCAGGTGTGGATGTGAGATAATTATTGCCAAAAGTGAATCATCGCTGCCATCTAAACCAGAAATATCAGGCAGATACTTCTTATCATTATCTTTGGCATCAAGCGGTAAGCCAAGATCAATAAGAAGTCTTTTGCCGCTGGAAATAACTTCGACGCAGCTTCCCCCTATTTCTTTACTGCCACGATGGATACATACCAGTATTAGTAGACCTTCTAAAAGATCCGGTCACCAAAGTTTTCAATATTTCTATTTTCACCTGGAAAATTCCCGGATATTATTTGGTTTTGTATGTTTTTAGATTAATCAAACTCAACCCTTTTTTCAACTTCCCTAAAAAAGTTTTTGCTCCATACTAAGACAGCGCCCTGATCTTTTAGAAAAGGAGCGACATCATTTTTTGCTTTTTCAAAATCAACATTTTCTATCCGATGATCGAGCAGTTCAAGAAACTTTTCTTTTGATAAAATATCATTTTGCAAAAGATGCCCTGTCTGGTGCATTCTGTTTTCAAGATGTTTGAGATTTAACCTGGTATTCTTTCCCACAAGCCATACAAAATCATACCAGTCGCGCCCTTTAACCCTTGTTTTCCATTCACGGCATAAAATAGCGTGCATTTTCCCTGCAAAAAGGTAAGGAATTTTATAGGTGTTTACAGAAAATGGAATAGGATTTAGCAGATATTTTGCTTCAGTTTCAAATCCTGAAGGCGGTTCTATATCAACTTCAATTTTAACTTTAAGTGTTTTACTATTACTGAGTTTTTTTAGGAGCTGAGAAGGTGCTTCGATTGTGATCAAATTTTTAAGAGTACCAGCTTTAATAAATGCTGATTCTATATTTGATTCAAATGATTTGTCTTTCCTTTCAACAATAACACTAAATCCAAAAGAAGAAAGCTCATCCCTCAGGGCTATAGCATATCCGTCAATCTTAAAATTATGATCAGGTTTAAGTAGTGAAAAATCAATATCTTCTGAAAAACGGTCAAGACCATATAAAAGCCTAAACGCAGTACCGCCATAAAAGGCAGCTTTCTCAAAAAATTTTGCCCGCCAGAGGCCAAGAAGGGCAATCTCCTGAATTATTTCTTTTAGTGCATTTTCGTAATCGTCTGCGCTTTTTAGATTATATCTGTCAAGCATCGTTTTTATTGCACTATTCATTATTTACCTCCAATAATTTCTATAAAAAAGCAAAACATTACCGCCATAGATTTTTGCCAGCCGCTTAAGATCATTTTTTTTCAGTTTTATAATTTCAGTCTCCTCAATTCTGAGATTTTCAAAAAGATAGCTTTTCAATTCAGCAGTATTTTCAATTCTATCAGTAAAATGGAGGATGTCTGCAATAGCTTTTTCTCTTGATGCGATAAGAATGTTATGTTTTTCATCAAGAGAAAGAAGCGAAACTCCCTCGGTATATAAATCAGGATGAATATATCGGTATGAAAAACGGCCGGCTGGTGTATCAAAAACTTTGTTCCTCTTATTGGTGACTGCTGTTACTGTCTCTGATTTTTCAGGAATCATATTGTAAAATGAAAGTGCATATTCAAGAGAAATATAAGAAGGTCCATAAATAAGGTTTGAAAGAGTCTCCCGATAAAAAGGATTTTTTGAATAAGGCTCCCCTAGAATATAAAGTCCTTTTTTTATTCTGACAATCTCTTTCTTTTTCAGCATATCATTGATTTTAACGCGAATATTTTTATATCCTGATAGAAAAGATTTCAAGTAATTGTAATCAACTTCCTCAATAGTAAAAGACTCTTTGCCAATCATGATATTACCTCCAGTAAGTTAGCATTATACTAACTTACTGGTTATATGTCAAAAGATTTTTAACAAGCAGAACTTTTACATTTTTAAACTGTTACAATTCGTAACGGTTTAATATTTAGTGTTAGGGGACGGTTCTCTTTTAAGCACGATATTTGCATAATTACTCAAGCTTTGGACTTGATGGTGAAAAAACACGGGACAATTTAATTACAGATGATCATGTATATGCTGTATGCAGCGCCACAACTTCTAAAAGATAAAAGGTTTACCAGGAACTTATAATTAATGAAGGTTTCACAAGAAGCTATATAAAGAATGTCTGAGAAACAACCAAACAGAGATATCGAAAGATCAGGAAAAGTCAGTATTATATTGGCAATATTAATAAGCCAAATAACATTTTATAAATCATTTCATTTTTGGCAGCGGTTTGCTCGTATTCCTTATATTCTTTTTCTTTTTCTTCAGGGGTGCGTTTATAAGCATATTTGGTTTTAGATATAACTTCCTCAAACTTAACGTACTGAGCGGTGCCATTTTCTATTTCCTTAATACGCTCGTCTAATATATGTTTTTCCTCTTCCACTTTTTCATATACATTATTAGAGGAATATCCAAAGAATGTCATCTCATATAA